>DATKDD010000267.1:0-3941 GCA_035512875.1 Gemmatimonadaceae bacterium
GAGAAAACCGCCGGGCGCGAGCGCGTCGACGAATCGCTCGAACAGACGCTCCTGGGACTCGCGGTCGAAGTAAATGATCACGTTGCGGCAGACGATCAGCTGCAGTTCTCTCCGCGGTGTTTCGTCTCGCAGGAGATCGTGCTGCGAGAAGGTGACCATCTCCCGCAAGTCAGCCATCACGTCCGACGGGACCCCGGCCGAGAAGTACGCCGCGCGCAGATCGGCCGGCGTATCGGCGAAGGCCGGCTCGTCGTAGGCACCCCGGCGTGCCACATCGAGAATCCGCGTGTCGATGTCGGTAGCGAGGATTTCGAGGCTGCGCAGCCGTGGTAGCTCGTTGTGTTCGCGCGCATGCCGGTGAAAGAGGGCGGCGAGGGAGTAAGCCTCGTCGCCCGATGCACAGCCCGCGCTCCAGACGCGCAACGGCTCGGCGCGACTCCCCCACACCGCCGGCACCACTACATTCGCGATCGCGTCGTATACATCCCAGTTTCGAAACAGCTTGGTGACGTTGATCGTGAGGGTATCGATCAGCCGTTCGTACTCGTCGGAGTCGCCATCGAGCACGCGCATGTAGTCGCGATAGGTGTGCACTCCCTTCGCCCGCATGCGGACGGCGATGCGCCGTCGCAGACAGCGCTCCTTGTAGCTCGCGCAGCGGAAACCACGTTCGGCGGCGACCTTCTGCGTGAGCGCGACGAAATCGGCGTCAGGCGATGCCGATCCGAGCAGCACGGACCGGGGGTCCGTCATGACGGTCCGGCGGTACGAACTAGATCGAGGTTGGTTCGGACCAGCTCGTTGTCCGGATCGAGCGTCAATGCTCGCTGCCAGCAGGCGATGGCCTCGGCACGCTCGCGTCGCTTGTAGCGAATGTTGCCGAGCTTGAAATAGACGTCGCTTCCCAGCGTCTGGTCGCAGGCGAGGGCGCGCTCGTACGCGGCGATCGCCTGGTCGTAGCGTCCCGCGCGGTAGAGGCTGTCGCCCAGATTCTTGTGGAGCGGCGCAAGGTTCGAATCCTCGTGGAGTCCGCGGTTTGCCGCATCGGCTGCTGCTCGCACATCGCCCCGTCGCTCCTGCACGGTTGCCAGCGTATTGAACAGAGTCGCGCTGCGCGGATAGGCGACCAGCCCATCGGTGACGATCGTCAGCGCGCGATCGAGCTCACCTGCCAGCGCGGCCGAAAGGGTGGCGTAATGAAACCAGGCGGCCGACGGGTCGTGCGTTCCCCATTGGGGCCTGGCCGCGGCAAAGGCGCCCTCCGCCGCGGCAATGTCGCCGCGCTTCAGGGCGATCACGCCTAACGATGTCCTCACCTGCGGATCGTCGGCGCCGCCGCATTCGAGTGCCCGCTTCAGCGCCGCTGCCGCCTCATCGAGCCGGTCGAGCCGCTCGAGGGCGTAGGCGAGATTGTGGTGCACCGTGTATCGGGCATCCGGCTGCGATGCAGCTTGGCCAAGCCGCTTCGCGGCCGCCTCCCACTGTTCCTGATGAAGATCGATCAGGGCGAGGAAGAACGCCGAATGAGCATTCCGGGGAAGCAGTTCCTCGACGCGCACGAATTCACGCGCTGCTTCGGTGAACATGCGAGCCTTGTAGAACGCGATGCCGAGGTTGCGGTGCTCCTCGACACGCAGTTCGCGCGTCACTTGCTCCGGCGGACTGCTTCGTCCGACCCGGTGCGCGAAACCCGCGGTAACGAGGCCGTAGAGCGCTTTGCCCACTTCGAACTCACCCATTCCCGACCCTTCCACCAGCGCGTCAACGTCGCGCCGGCCGTCGATCAGCCTCATCAGCCTCTCTTCGTCCGGCGTGAGGGTCGCGCCACTCGCCGTCAGGCGAGCGCGGTCGAACTCGAAGATGCTATCGAATCCGGGAACCTTCTTTTCGATCAGGCTCCATTCATCGACGCGTCGCGCACCTTCGAGCAGCAACGATTCCGGCGTGATCGACACCAGCACCGGCTGATCGTCAGGCGTGACATCGACGTCGAAGCTGAACGTGCCCTGGGTCCAGGTGAAGAGGAAGTACACCGCCTCTTCGATCTGCAGCCGGACGTAGTGATGCAGCTCCTCCTGTGTGAGCAGTCCACGATCGAGCAGGATCTCGCCAAGCAGCTTGTTACGGGTACGCGCCTGCGCCGCGACCGCGTCATTGAGCTGTTCGGTGGTGATGATGCCGCTCTTCTCCAGAATGTCACCCAGCCGGTCGCGCCGGTTGACGATGCGCGCGTAGGAGATGCGGCCGCGATCGAAATAGATGTAGCCGAAGCTCGATCGGTCGCCTATGCTGAGCACGCCGGTCTTCTGCCCCATTGCCAGCAGCTGGAGCACATCGGGGAGGCTCGCCTCGAGGAGCGATCCGCGGATAGCCATCAGCGGATCTCCTCGATTGCGCGGCCACCGAGCTCAGGCCATTCCCAGATGGTCTTCTCGCGGTCCAGAAAGAAGGTGTCGACGTCCTTGATCCCCGACTTGACGACGAACGGCCTGCGTACGGCGGCCGCCGGCGTCACGGGAGTAGTGATGACGGCCGGAGTGGCGGCGGGCTCGGGTGCGCCGGACGTGGCCGTCCGCGATCGGATGGGCGTGGCCGAGCGCACCGGCGTCATCGGCACATCATCCAGCAGACGCCTTGCGAATCCCAACGTGATCGGCGAATCGCTCTCCTGCGCCTTACGAGCGAGCAGATCGGCGATCCCGATGACCTCGCGAACATCATCCGACTCGCGGCGAGCGAGGTACGACAGCACGTCCGTCGGCACGACGTGACCGAGCCGCTGGAGCAGCGAACGATACAGCTTCTGGCGGAGAGTCGAGTCGGGCGCGCGGATTTCCACGACCAGTCCGCCGGCGAACCGCGAGCGAAGCCGGTCATCCAGTGTCTCGAGCTGCGGCGGCGAACAATCGAACGCCAGGACGATCTGCTTGTCCGCCGCGTGCAGCGTGTTGAAGAGATTGAACAGCTCTATCTGTGCGGCCTCGGTACCGGCGATCACCTGCGCGTCATCGAGCAGCAGGGCATCGACATTTCGCCAGCGCGCGCGCCACCGCTCCACCGTACCGTCTTCCAGCGCGGCAATGAGCTCGTCGACGAACAGCTGCGCCTTGGCACACGCCACGCGCATTCCGGGAACGTCGGCCAGCCCGTTTCCGATGGCGTGCAGCAGATGCGATTTTCCAACGCCGGCTTCGCCATGCATTACGAGTGGGTTGTACCGGCGTCCCGGCTCACGCACTACCGCCTCGCCGGCATGAACGGCGAACTGGTTGCAGGGCGCGATTTCATAAAGATCGCGAGTAAATACCTCGGCCGGTCCGGGGGGAGGCTTCGGTGCCGCTACGGCCCTGGAGACCAGGTTTTCGGCTTCGGAGATTCGCGATGGGTCGCGGAATACCTCGGCGCCGGCCAACGATGGATCGGCGTCTGTTCCGGCGGCCTCGAGCTCCTGAAGGCGCTTCACCGCCGTCTCGAAAGCGGCAATGGCATCTTCCACCTGGCCTCGCCCCGTGCCTTCGAGAAGATCGGTCACGTAGCCGGCCTCGGACCACATCGCCACCGCATCGGCGAGCCGCTGCGTCGATTCGTCCACCTGTCCGCTGACGAACGCGGCGAGATCGGACACGAACGCGCTGAACTCGTCAGGTATCGCCGCTGTGCCAGGGGCCGGTGTATAGCGTCCGCCCAGGATTTTCGGCACCGTCGCCGGCACCACCTGTCCCTCACCCAGCTGCTGAAAGGCCATCAGGCGGTTCAGCGCACCCTCCAGCTCACGCACGTTCCCGTGGCCGATTCTCGCCACCGCCTCGGTCACACCGGCAACGAAGTTGATGCCGAGCTCTTCGCATTTCCGACGCAGGATCGCGACCCGCGTTTCGTAGTCAGGCTTGTCGATGTCGACTATCAACCCGCCCGAAAAGCGCGTGAGGAGAAGCTCATCG
>DATKDD010000268.1:0-5891 GCA_035512875.1 Gemmatimonadaceae bacterium
CAGACTTGACCACCTGCCGGCACGCGGTACTGTGTTGATTCGCCTTCCTTCCCCGGGCAGCTCGCATGACTTCCGCGATCGATCTGCGCTCCGACACGGTGACCCGTCCTACTCCCGCTATGCGCCGCGCCATAGCCGAAGCGGAGGTGGGAGACGATGTACTGGATGGCGATCCGACGGTGCGCCGGCTGGAAGAACATGTGGCGGCGATGCTCGGCAAGGAGCAGGCGCTGTTCTTTCCCAGTGGCACCATGGCCAACCAGGCAGCGATCTGGGTCCTGGCCGAGCGTGGATCCGAAATGTACGCGGACGCCGGTGCCCACGTCGTGCATTACGAGATGGCGGCGGCGGCAGCGATCGGCGGAGTGCAGATCCGCACGGTGGCACCAAGCGGTGACGTCATGTCGGCGGAGGATCTGGAACAGACGCTCCGTCCTCCGTCCAAGCATTCGCCGAGGGCGAGTCTCGTCTGTGTCGAGAATACGCATAACGGGGCTGGCGGCCGCGTTACATCCCTTCCGGCACTGCGGGCGATTCACGAAATCGCCACCGAGCGCGGCATTCCAGTGCACCTCGACGGGGCCAGGCTGTGGAATGCGGCCGAGGCATCGCAGACGCCACTCGACGCGTACGCGAGTTGCGCCGAAACAGTGATGGTGAGTTTCTCGAAAGGGTTGGGTGCCCCGGTCGGCGCTGCCCTCGCCGGATCGGGCAGGGTCATCGAGGCGGCACACGCTGCTCGCAAACGGTTGGGTGGCGGAATGCGGCAATCCGGCATCCTTGCCGCCGGTGCACTCTACGGACTCAGCGTCCACCTGCCGCGCTTGGCCGAGGACCACGAGCATGCGCGGGTGTTCGCCTCGGCGCTCGAAGGGATGCACGGAATTCGAGTCGTTCCTCCGGATACGAACATCGTCATGCTCGACCTGCCCGCCGGCGTCGATGCCTTTGCCATAGTCCACGCCGCAGCGCTCGACAGTGTGCTGCTGACCCCCTGGTCGCGTACTCGCATTCGTGCCGTCACACACCTGGACGTGGACGTGAGCGCCGTATTGAAGGCCGCCGAGGCAACCGGCGCGGCGATGCGAGCGGTGGAGAGGGGGGCGGGGCCGGGCGCCGGGGCTCGGGGGTAGGAGTCGAGGGTCGGGGGTCGAGGGTCGAGGGTCGAGTCGGGACCTAGCCTCTTCGGAGCCACCCCCGCTATATTTGAGGTGTCCCAGGTCCCGGAGGGCGGCGGCCCGCTAACCCCGTCAGGACCCCGAAGGTAGCAGCGGCGTGTGGTGTTCGACGTTGCTCCGTCAGACCTGGGGCATTACGCGGGCTTCCAAGGGCTTAACGAGCCCTGGGGCCCGCGTGCTTTTTGGGGAATTGGGAATCGGTTCGATCCAAGTCGATTCCCGCTTCCCGCTTCCCGCTTCCCGCAGAAATGTACCTCTCCCTCGCCCGCAAATACCGCCCAAAGACCTTCGCGGATGTGGCCGTGCAGTCGCACGTATCGGCCACGCTCAAGGGGGCGATTGCACGCGGGCGCGTGGCTCACGGATATCTGCTGTGCGGGCCGCGAGGGGTGGGAAAGACCACTCTGGCTCGAGTGCTGGCGATGGCGCTGAACTGCGAGGCGCGAGGGACGCGGGACGCGGGACTCGGGGAAGCCTCAGTGGAGAAAGTATTACCCGGACTGTCCCCTGACATGCCGCTATCCGAGGGCGAGCCGTGCGGCGAGTGCGCATCCTGCACGCGCATCTGGAGCGGTTCGGCGTCGCTCGACGTCGTCGAGATCGATGCCGCGTCCAACCGTGGTGTGGACGATGCGCGCGAGCTGCGCGAGCGGGCGATGTATGCGCCGTCTACCGACTCGCACTACAAAGTGTACATTGTGGACGAGGCGCACATGCTTACTCGTGAGGCATGGAACGCGCTGCTCAAGATCCTCGAGGAACCGCCGCCGCGCGTCGTGTTCGTGTTCGCGACGACCGAGCCGCAAAAGATCGCCCAGACCGCCGCGCCGGTGCTGAGCCGGCTCCAACGCTTCGACTTCAAGCGTATTGGGCCGGCCGATGTCCGCGATCGGCTCAGCACCGTGCTCGGTCACGAAGGTGTGACGGCCGATGCCGACGCGCTGGCGATGCTGTCGCGCGCCGCCGACGGTTCAATGCGGGATGCGCTCAGCCTGACGGATCAGGTTCTCGCCGTTGGTGAGGGAAGAATCACCGCCGCGAGGGTCCGTGAAGCGTTAGGGCTCGTCGCCGAGGACGAATTCGTGGGCGTGCTGGCGCTGATCGCCGAGCGGCGGGCGGCCGATGTATTCCCGCTGGTCGCGCGGCTCTCGGAGGCGGGAGTCGACCTCGGGCAGTTCCTCACCGGTCTGGGTGACATCCTGCGGGCCCAGCTCGACATAGCGCTAGGCGGTGAAGCCCCCGAGGTGAGTGACACCGCGCGTGAGGCGCTGCGCGCCGGCCGCGACCGTCTTGCCGCCGGCGATCTGCTCCGCATGCTGGCGGGCCTGGCCGAAACCGAAGTGCGCTTCCGCCGCAGCGGGCAGCAGCAGCTGCTGCTGGAGACGCTTCTCATCCGGTTCGCGCTGATGGAGCACACGGTCGAGCTCGAAAGCGTGCTGCGAGCGCTGGGCGACGGCGCTCCGGCGGCCGAGTCGTCAGGCGGTGGAGGGCGCCGGCCGCGCCCTGAGCCACCGGCACCGCGCACCAACGCGCAGGCGGGGCCGGGGACAGCGCGGGATGCGGGAGTGCCCGCGCCGGAGACCTCCACCGTCTCCCCGCGTCCCGCGTCCCGCGTCGCGCCTCCCGCATCCCGCGTGCCGCATCTCGCGTCTCTCACCGAGCGTTGGGACGACGTCATCGCCGCCTTGCGCGAAGCCCGTCCATTTCTGGCAACAGCGCTGGAGCGTGCGATTCCGAGTGCCGTGAACGCCCGCGGCGAGGTGTTGCTGGCACTCCACGCGCCTGACGAGATTGCCGAGCAGGCGATCATCAACGCGGTGGATGAGATAGCGCGGGCCATTGGGCGCTTCTACGACGGCGTGACCCGCGTTCGTCTTCTCCGCCCCTCGGCCGCGAAGGCGGAACCTCCTGGCGCATCGCGCCGCTACACGGCCGAGGAGGTGCGCGCCGATCGAATTGCCAGTCTCCGAAAACGCGATCCGACGTTGTCAGCCGCGATAGACGCACTCGAACTCGAGCTGCTCGAATAGCAGCTGACTGCGCTTGCGAGCGTTCCGCGCGCGTACGTAGTTTCCGGCTCTCTTTCCCTGATCTCGAAGAATGGAACGCATGGATGACATGATGAAAATCCTGCAGCAGGCGCAGGAGATGCAGACGCGCCTGCAGCAGATACAGGAAGGGCTGGAAAACCAGTCCGTATCGGCCGCAAGTGGCGGCGGAATGGTCACCGCGACCGTCGACGGCAAAGGCCACGTTCGTGGCATAAAGATCGATCCTGCGGTGGTCGATCCAGCCGACGTGGAGATGCTCGAGGACCTGGTGATCGCGGCGGTCGGCGAGGCTCAGAAGAAGGCACAGGAGATGGCGCATGAGCAGATGCAGCAGCTCACCGGAGGGCTGCAACTGCCGTTCAAGCTCCCGTTCTAGATGTCCGCCATAGATGAGCTCGCGACTGAGCTCTCCAAGCTTCCGGGGATAGGGCGCAAGACTGCCTTACGCCTCACGTTTCATTTGATCAAACAGCCGGTGGAGCAAAGCCGGCGTTTGGCGGCGGCATTGGTCGGAGTGTCGGAGCGAGTACGGCGATGCTCGGTCTGCGCAAACCTCACCGAGCAGGATCCCTGCGTCGTCTGCAGCGATCCACGGCGCGATCGGAGCGTGGTCTGTGTGGTGGAGGAGGCCAGCGACATCGCGGCGATTGAGCGGACGGGCGAGTTCCGCGGCCTCTACCACGTTCTCGGCGGGCGTCTGTCACCGCTGGATGGTGTTGGACCTGAAGATCTGACGATCGGGCTGCTGCTCTCGCGGATGGAGGACGGGAGCGTGCGGGAGGTAATCGTGGCGACCAACCCGAGCCTGGAGGGGGAGGCCACGGCCATCTACCTTCACCGCCAGCTCGGGACGAACGGAACGGTTGTTTCGCGCATAGCTCGGGGGATTCCGGTGGGTGGGGATCTGGAATACGCGGATGGGGTGACGATCGCGCAGGCGTTGAGCGCGCGGCGGGAGATGTGATGCGGCGTAACACGGCGCTGGTTACAAGCTTTGCCTTTGTTGGTGGCGTGGCGGCGGGGTTGATCGTCTGGAGTGGACAGACGCGAAGTGCACGCCGCCACCTCTTCAGCCGGAATCGGTGGCGTCGCCTCGCCGCTTTGGGGCACCTGCGGGGACAGCGCACGCTGTCGACGGTCCACCTGCTCCGCGACTATGTCGCGTGGGAGGCGGAACAGGGACTCAGGCGGCGTGGCTCCACGATTCTGCGCCAGATGGAAGAGGCGCTCGGATAGCACCGGACCCGCCACATGACCGTTGGAGCTGGCAGTTGGTCGTTCACGGAGGACGACCACGCCGTCATAACCCGCACGCTGAACGAGTTCCTCGCCGAATCGAACGCGAGGTGCGCGCTTCTCGTCGACCGCGCCGGTCAGCTGGTAACGACCGTTGGCGAGCAGCCGCGCTTCGACGCGACCACGTTCGCCACGCTGACCGCGGCGGACTTCAGCGCCAACGATCAGCTTGCCAAGCTCGTGGGGGAAACCGAGTTCAGCGCGCTGGTGCACCGTGGCGAACAGGAATCGATGTATCTGGCCGACATCGTGCGTCGCGTCATTCTGGTGGTTCTGTTCGACACACGCACGACGGAAGGACTGGTTCGGCTCCGGGCGAAGCAGACGGTAGAGGAACTGGCACGCCTATTCACCGAGTTGTTCGATCGCTCTCGTCAGGCACAGCCGGCCGAAGGCGGGACCGGGCTGTTTGCCGGCCTCGACGACGAGATCGACCGGCTCTTTCAGTAAGTGGTGGCATCATGTCGATGATCAACTACGCTTCGCGCGAGATCAACTGCAAAATCGTGTACTACGGCCCGGGGTTGGGCGGCAAGACCACCAATCTCGAGCACGTTTACGCAAAGGTCGCCCCCGACGCCCGCGGCAAGCTGATATCGCTGGCGACGGAAACCGAGCGCACGCTGTTCTTCGACTTTCTGCCGGTGGACCTGGGAACGATCCGCGGCTTCAAGACGCGGTTTCATCTCTACACGGTTCCCGGGCAGGTCTACTACAACGCCAGTCGCAAGCTCATTCTGAAGGGCGTGGACGGCATAGTTTTCGTGGCGGATTCGCAGATGGACCGCATGGAAGCGAACCAGGAGTCGATGCAGAACCTTTACGACAACATGCAGGAATACGGGTACGACTTGACCCGAATGCCGTTCGTGATCCAGTTCAACAAGCGCGACCTGCCGAACGCGGCTCCACTCGACGAGCTTCAGGCGGCGCTGAATCCGGGGTGGGAGGTGACGGAGCCCGCCCGGCAGCGGCATACGCCCGATCCGACCAGCCCCAGCGAAACCCTGGTGCTTCAGTTGACGACCGGCGAGTGGGTGGAGCGGGCGCCCTCCGTGGAAGCGGTAGCCGTGACCGGGGACGGCGTTTTCGATACCTTGAGGACGGTCAGTAAGCTCGTCCTCAAGAGTCTTTCCTAGCGGACGGGCGCCACGCGTGGCGTTCGCCGCGCGCGCCATGCCATCGCTTTCGGGGGACGGGTGAATCTCGCCAACACGCTGACGGTCGGCCGTATACTGGTGGCTCCGCTGGTTGCTTGGTTCCCGTTCTCGCCCTCGTGGAGCGTTAGGCTCGCCGGCTTCGTGCTCTTTCTGGTGGCGGCGATCACCGACTACTGGGACGGGAAGATCGCCCGGTCGCAGGACAT
>DATKDD010000269.1:0-5358 GCA_035512875.1 Gemmatimonadaceae bacterium
GGCCGCTCTCGAGCGATCGCGGGTCGACGTGCGAGAGATCGATCACGTGATTTTCGGCAACGTCATCCAGAGCACTGCCGACACGGTTTACTTCGCTCGACACGTCGCCCTCAAGTCCGGGTGCCGCATCGAGACACCTGCACTCACCGTGAACCGGCTGTGCGGATCGGGCTTCCAGGCGGTAGTGAACGGCGCGCAGGAAATTCTGCTCGGTGAAGCCGAAGTGTGTCTCGTGGGGGGGGGTGAGAGCATGTCGACCGTTCCGCACGCGGCGCGTGGTCTTCGATGGGGGGTGCAACTCGGGAAGAGTCCTCCGCTCGAGGATATCTTATGGGAGGGCCTCACCGATTCGTATGCCTGCATGGCGATGGGCGAGACGGCTGAAAAGCTGGGCGCGCAGTACGAGCTCGAGCGGAGCAAAGTCGATGCGTTCGCGTTGCGCTCCCAACAGCTCACCAAGGCGGCTTGGGATGAGGGCGTGTTCAGGGATGAAGTTGTGGCCGTTCCGGTGAAGAATCCAAAGACCCGCAAAATGGAAGAGCTCACACGGGACGAGCACATGCGCCCCGACTCCACAGCGGAGGGACTCGCCAGACTCAAGCCGGTATTCCGTGAGAACGGCTTGGTCACCGCCGGAAACGCGTCGGGCATTGGCGACGGCGCTGCTGCACTGGTTATCGCGAGCGCCGAATTTGCGACTCGAAAGGGGCTCGCACCAATGGCACGGCTCGTATCGTGGGGGGTAGCGGGAGTAGATCCCACGATCATGGGAATCGGGCCGGTACCGGCGACCCGCATAGCGTTGGGAAAAGCCGGGTTGTCGCTCGACGACATGGATCTCATCGAAGTGAACGAAGCGTTCGCGGCACAGACGTGCGCAGTGGAGATGGAGCTGGGCATTCCTCGCGAGAAGCTCAATGTTCACGGCGGCGCGATTGCGCTCAGCCACCCGCTCGGCGCCTCGGGAGCCCGCATCACGGCACACCTGCTGCACGCATTACGCGCGCAGAGAAAGCGTTATGGGCTAGGCTCGGCGTGCATTGGCGGAGGACAGGGTATTGCGGTAATCGTGGAGGCTATTCAGTGATCAAGGGGAAAGGGCGTAAGTTCGTAAACCGGAGCGGAGTGCGGACCGTCGGCGGCGCTGCCGGCGCTCCCGGAGGCGTCACGCAAGGCGGTCGCACGCTGGGCGCGCTGCGTGTTGCGCTCCATGTCACGCTCGCCTCCACTCTGGCTTGCGCCTCCGGAGGTTCCGCTCCGGCGACATCGGCGGGCCCCGATCCCGGGAATGTCGAGCGGGTGAACTCGCCGTGGCCGATTGCGACTCGCATGCACGTGGACCTCTGGCTGCATGGTTTCGCAATGCTTCAGTCAGACACCACGCTGATTCCGTATTTCGAGCGAGGCTATTCGTCGAGCATGGAGGCGTTCAAGCGGCGCGCGAACGTGTCGACGCAGCTCGACCTGAACGCCGAGCAGCTGCGTGCGCGGATGGCGATCAATCCCTCCATCATCAACGCGCAGTTCCTGGCGCTGCAGGCGAGCTCGCTGGACAACCTCCTGGGCGCGGCGGAGCTCTTTCTTCGAGCCGAAGGCGTTGCCTCCCGGTCCGGCGACCGTGCGACGCAACTCGCCATCGCCACGTTCGCGCAGTACTTCCCCACCGCCGCGGATCGTGAGTGGCTGCGCATGTTCCTGATCGCCATTCGTGACGAGAACGACCGGTTCTACCGGAGCTACTGGCTGGCCCGCCAGCAAGACTTGTCCCCGGTGCTCACACGGGTCGACTCGTTATGGGAGTCGCACGTGCGGCCCAAACTCCAGGGCTACCTCGGCAATTCGCGCTCCGGTACCGGCACGATGCTCCTCTCCCTGCCGCTCAACGGCGAGGGGCGCACGCTCACCGGCTCGACACGCACGAACAACCTCATCGCCGTTGGCTTTCCGGACTCGCTCTCGCAGGTCGACGAGGCGTTTTACGTATTCGCACACGAGGCGATTCTGCGCATCGCCCAGACGGCGGTGGACGACAATACGACACCGGTCGAGAAGCGCGACGGACTCAACGACCGTTACCTTAGCGCCGCGGCTGTCAGGGGCGGTCTCCTGTTGCTCGAACGCACGCTGCCGGAGATGGCGGCGGGTTACATGCGGTACTATTTGCTGTCGGCCGGCAGACCGGTGCCGGCGACGACCGTGCGTGACGCCTTCGAACAGACCTTTCCGCTCCCGCAGCAGATTTTCGATGCGGTGGAGAGCCAATTGGCTTCGGTAATGGGCGGCATATGACCGATCCCTCCCCACCTCCCGCCAAGACGCCCGGCGCGACCATGGTGACGTCCCCTGCTCCCGCCGATCGAATCCTCGACCGGTCGGAGCTCGAGCGGGTGTTGGCGCGCGCGGCGGAGTTGCAGGCGCATAACGCCGATATGGGAGAAGGCGGGCTGTCCGAATCGCAGGTAATGGAGATCGGGCGGGACGTAGGAATCTCGCCACAGCATCTTCGGCAGGCTCTGGCGGAAGAGCGTGGTCGACTGGCGCTTCAGCGCGACGAAAGCCTGGAGGGACGCGTCGCCGGACCGGCGCACGCCGTGGCCACGCGCACGATATCCGGTACACCTGAAGGGGTGATGACGGCGCTGCAGCACTGGATGGAGCAGGAGGAGTGTCTGCAGGTCAAGCGCCGGTTCCCCGATCGTTCCACCTGGGAACCGCGCCGGGATTTTGTCGGAAGCATCCGACGCGGCCTGAACATCGGGGGGCGCGGCTATGCGCTCACCAAGGCCACCGAGGTGGGCGCGACGGTCGTACCCGTCGATGCCGGCCGCGTTCTCGTGCAGCTCAACGCCGATCTCAGCCCGGCGCGCCGCGCCCGTGTAGTGGGCGGCGGCGTCACCGCGGCCGGCGGGATGCTCGCCGGCGTGACGCCGCTGGTAATAGGTGCAGCGCTGATTCCCGATCCATCGCTGGTCTTTTTCGCTGTGTCCGGAGCCGTGGCTGCGGCCGGAACGTTAGGTGGCGTCATGGGAGGACTCGGCATCGCCAGAACGCACCGATCGGCAATCACCCGTACCCAGCTCGCTCTCGAGCAGATTCTCGATCACCTGCAGCACTCCGAGACCAACACGGGCCGCGGCAAGCTTCCCGGTGTGCTTGATGTGGCCGAAAGGCTGGTTCGTGGGACCGTATCGGAAATCCAGACGAGATCCACATGGCCGAGATCCAAACCGTAGGGGTGCTGGGAGCGGGGTTGATGGGAAGCGGGATCGCCCAAGTGGCAGCGCAGCAGGGGTTCGACACGCGCGTGCGCGAGATCTCTCAGACGCTGTGCGATCGTGGACGTGCGGGAGTCGAAAAACATTTGGGCCGGGCGGTCGAAAAGGGGAAGCTGACCGCCGATCATCGTAATGAAACGATGGAACGGCTTCGATTCGTCATCGACATTGAGGCGCTTCGCGACTGCGACATCATCATCGAAGCAGTAACCGAGGACCTCGAGGTCAAGAATGCCCTCTGGCGCGACCTCGATGCGCTCTGTGAGCCACACACCGTGTTCGCGTCGAATACTTCCAGCCTTACGATCGCCGCGATGGCGGCCGCGACTTCGCGCCCTGACCGGATGCTGGGACTGCACTTCTTCAATCCTGTTCCGGTGATGAAGCTGGTGGAGGTCGTCCGTACGGTCACGACGAGCGATGAAGCATTCCAGACGGTCTTTCAGTTCGCCAGGAAACTCGGCAAGGAGCCGATCGCGGCCAAGGACAGCTCCGGATTCGTCGTGAATCTGCTGCTGATCCCCTATCTTCTCGACGCGATTACGGCCCTCGAGCGCGGCGTCGCTTCGATCGAAGACATCGACAAGGGGATGCAGCTAGGCACCGGGCACCCGATGGGTCCGTTCACGCTGCTCGATTTCGTCGGACTCGACACGACATACAAGATCGCCGAGATCATGTTCGATGAATATCGTGAGAAGCGGTACGCCCCTCCACCGCTGCTCCGGCGCATGGTGCTTGCAGGGATGTACGGCAAAAAATCGGGCAAGGGCTTCTACGATTATTCGGCCGATCCACCGAAGGTGAGCGCGCTGGGGCTCTAGGAACGAGGGGTTAGGGACCAGGAATTCATGAATCGACTTCTCGCACTTCGCGGTTCGCATCGCGTTGCGCTCTGTGCGTTGGCAGTCGCTTGCGTCTCCTGCGTAAAGCAGCGCGACATTTTCGCGCCTGTGCCGGGTGCCGTACAGCGAACACTTCCCGACACATCCATCAACGCCGTGCTGGATGCCGCGGTCAAGGCGATCACCGACCGTGGACTCGGCATTGGCCGGATCGATCGTAAGCATGGCAGCGTCGAATCGGATTTCGTGGACATCGCGGCCCTGCGCAGCGATATCGATGCGGGAACCGCCGTTGGAATAGAACGGAGGATCCGCTTCCGCTTTCGGGCCATCCCGAGTTTCGGCTCCATCTCGCTCTACGGCGAGGCGGTTTATCAACTCGGCGACTTTGGCGGGCGGGCATCAGAGCGGATGGTGCCGGACGATCATCCCGCGCGGCCCGTGCTCGCGGAGATGTTCAACGACATCATCGACGAGGTGGCGCGGGTGCGCGCAGAACGAAATCCGCCACCCCCGCGCCGTTAGGTTCCGGCGAAGTCCGCAACTTCCGCCCCGCGGCTCCCACGACTCTCCCTCGTCCCACCGGCTTTCGCGGCACCATTCGCGATGACCTGGCCGCCCGCGCCGTGTATGCGGAGGGCGCGGGCATCGCGCGCACTCTGCCCGAAGCGGTCGTCGTCCCCCGCGATGCAGAAGACCTGCTGCCGCTCGTGGAATGGGCAGGCGCCAACCGCGTCAAGCTCATTCCGCGCGGATCCGGGAGCGGCATGGCGGGCGGCGCGGTCGGGCCAGGCGTCGTTGTCGACTGCTCCCTGCTCAAGCACATCGGCCCGGTGGATGTGGCGCGGCGAACGGTGCGTTGCGGTCCGGGCGCCACTCGATCCGACGTCAACGCCACGGCCAATGCGAGCGGCCTGCGATTCCCCGTGGATCCCTCCAGCGGTCCGTTTTGTACGATGGGTGGAATGACGGCAACCAACGCCTCCGGCGCACGCACGTTGCGGTTCGGCGCCACCCGCCGCTGGATCGAGTCGATCGACTGCGTGCTCGCCGACGGCACGTTTGCGGCGGTCCGGCGCGATGCGGCACCACCGAGTAGCCCGGCGCTCGCGCGCATAACGAATGAGGTGCTTCCGCGCTGGCACGGACACGCCGGGCTCCGCCACCCGGTGCGCAAGGAGAGCTCCGGCTACGCTGTTGCCAGTGCCGCCGAATCCGGTGACCTGGTCGATCTTCTC
>DATKDD010000270.1:0-9269 GCA_035512875.1 Gemmatimonadaceae bacterium
GGCGGACGCGGCGGCCCGGGCGGACGCGGCCCGGGCGGACCTGTTCCCATAGATTTTGCCGTCGCTGAGCTTGGCACGGCCGCACGCTCCGTTAGCGCGACGGGAACCATCCAACCCATTCGCGCCGTCGGCATCAACAGTCAGCTTTCCGGCGCACTTACCGCCGTTCACGTGGAGGAAGGGACTTCAGTACGGGCCGGCGCCGTGCTCGCACGGCTGGACAGTCGTGAAGCGGAGGCCCAGCTGGCCAGCGCCGAAGCCTCGCTCGAGCTCGCCAGGCGTACCGCGCAACGTTCCGAACAGCTTCGCGCCCAGCAGATCGTCACGGCTGCGGAGTATGATCGTGATCAGGCGGTGCTCACCGCCGCATTGGCAACGCGCGACCAGCTGAGGACGCGGCTGAGCTTCGCCACGGTTCGCGCTCCGATTGCGGGCGTGATTACGGAAAAGCTCGTGGAAGCGGGCGATGTAGTGACGACGCAGACGCCGCTGTTCACGATTGCCGACCGCTCCACGTTGGTGGTGCGGGTTCAGATATCCGAGCTCGACGTCACCGCGCTCAATACAGGAGACGTGGTAGAGGTGCTGGTAGATGCGCATCCAGACCGCACGTTCCGCGGCCAGATACGCCGGATCTTCCCGTCCGCCGACAGCGAGTCGCGTCTGCTTCCGGTGGAGGTGGCTCTTACCGGGGGCGATGCACGCATCCTGACGATCGGCTTCCTTGCGCGCGCGCGCTTTCAGCTCGCGCCTCGCGAGAACATGCTCATGATTCCGGCGACGGCGCTGATGGAGACGGTCGGCCAGCCCGCCGTCTATCTGCTCCGCGGCACGACCGTTACGCGCCGCAGCGTTGAACGGGGCGAGGTGTATCAGGGGCGCGTCGAGGTCCGCAACGGGATCGAACTCGGCGATTCGGTTGTCGTTGCCGGCCAGAACAATCTGCGCGACGGCGCCACGGTTCGAATCGTAAGGCAGCCAGCCGGTGATGCCGTTCAGCCGGGCATCAGCGCCCAGAGTTCTCCGCAGGTGACCCAATGAAAGATTCCACTCCCACGAAGCGGCGCTCGGCGCTTCCGAGCTGGGCGATTCGTCGCCCGATAGGCACTCTGGCACTGGCCAGCGTGATGCTCGTCCTTGGCTTAATTTTCGTCTCGCGATTGCCGCTCGATTTGTTGCCGCGAATCATCTACCCGCAGATCCGCGTTGGCGTGAATAATCCCGGTGTGGAGCCCGGTGTAATGGAGGAGACGGTGGCAAAGCCGCTCGAGGCGGCGCTGAGCACCACCGAGGATCTCGTTCGGCTGGAGACGGAGGTTCAGGAAGGGCGCGTTGGCCTGAACCTGCACTTTCGTTATGGCACGGACATCAACTTCGCGCTCCAGGAAGCATCGACGAATCTGGATCGTGCCCGTAGCCGTCTGCCGGAGGACGCCGACCCCCCGACGATCGGCAAGTCCGACCCATCGCAGATTCCGGTCTATGAGGCCGGCTTCTCCTCGCCGACGCGGGATCTCATCGCGCTGCGTTCATGGATCGAGGACCGTCTGCGCACGCAGCTACTCACCATCGAGGGAGTGGCTTCGGTCGATGTGTCAGGCGGGCTCGTGCGCGAAGTACAGATCATCCTCGATCAGGAGCGTCTTCAGTCGTACGGCATCAGCGTCGCCGAGGTTATCGCCGCTGTCCGCGCGCAGAACCAGGACATCGCGGCGGGGCGCATCGCCTCGATCGACCGCGAGCTGGTCGGGAAGACGGCCGGGAAGTTCCGCAGCATCAACGACATCCGGGCCGTCCTGATCGACGTCGGTGGTGGCCGGCGGGTGCCGCTGACCGAATTCGCCACCGTAACCGACACGCACCAGGAACAGCGGCTGTGGGCGCGCCTCGATGGCATTCCGGCCGTGAAAGTGTCAATCCGCAAGCAGCCGGACGCGAATACCGTTCGCGTCGCCGATCAGATCGATGCGCGCATGGCGTCCCTCTCGGCGAGCGGTTTCGTTCCCGCCGACATCGAGTACCGGGTGATTCAGAACCAGGCGAACTTCATCCGGAATTCGGTGAACTCCGTGCGTAACGCGGCGCTGCTAGGCGCGATCATGGCCATGGTCGTGGTGCTGCTCTTTCTGCAATCATTGCGAAAGACGCTGGTGATCGGGATGGCCATTCCGCTGGCGATCCTGTCCACCTTCGTGCTCATGGGGATGGGCAATCTGACGTTGAACATCATGTCGCTCGGCGGATTGGCGTTAGGCGTCGGCTTGCTGCTGGACAATTCGATCGTGATGCTCGAGAACATCTTCCGCAAGCGGGATGAGGAAGGGATCGAAGATCCGGTCGAAGCGGCGCACTCGGGGGCCGCCGAGGTCACCAGCGCCATCGTCGCATCCACCTCGACAAATCTGGCGGCGGTCGTGCCGTTCCTGCTCGTTACGGGGCTGTCGGCGCTCATTTTCCGCGAGTTGATTCTCACGATTTCGTTCGCGATCGTTGCATCGCTGACGGTGGCGCTCACGCTGGTGCCCATGCTTTCGGCGCAGCTTGCCAAGGTGCGTTTCTCCAGCGGGCTGTCGTCGACGCGATTCTTCTCGGCGTTCGATCGCGGCATGGACCACCTGCGCGGCGGCTATCGGCGCGCCGGAAGCGTGACCCTCCGCTGGCGCTGGGCAACGCTCGGCATCGCGGTGCTGGCCCTTTTCGGCGTCACCCGCCTGACGAGCGACCTGGGAAGCGAGTTCCTGCCGCAGGTCGATGACGGCGGCGTGGGGGTCTTCATTGGTCTTCCGCCCGGCGCTACGCCGGAGCAGACGAACTCGCTCGCCCTCGAAGTCGAGCGAATGGTCGCGGCAATGCCTGACGTGCAGAGCGTCTTCACCACCGCCGGCGGGTTCCTGTTCGGCGGAGCAACCGCGGACCGCTCCGGACGTGGCTCGCTCGACATCCGGCTGGTGCCGATGTCGGAGCGTACGATGACCGCCGATGAATGGGTGACAAGCCTTCAGCAGTCCATCGATGAGCGCGGATTCCCTGGTGCGCGGGTAGGGGTGAGACCGCCTCGCATTCGTGGGTTGCGCACGTCGTTCTCCGGTTCCGACGTTTCGCTGAGCATCCAGGGAGATGAGTTAGCCGAGTTGCAGAGAGTGGCGCGCGAGATCAGCGAACGCGTAAAGGGAGTCCCGGGGCTCGAAAACTTCGATGCGAGCGAGGAGGAGGGCAGCCCGCAAATCGCCATCCGCCTCGATCGCGAACGTGCCGGACACCTGGGCCTCGACGTGGCGCAAGTGGGGCAGACGTTGCGGACGGCACTCGACGGCACCATCGCGACGCGCTTCGCGGAGGGGAATCGCGAGTACGATGTTCGGGTGATGCTCCCTCGAAACAAGTTCACCAGTCAGGAGCAACTGGCCTCGGTGGCGCTTTTCCCCGGCGGAGTGGGCCGTACGCCGATCTACCTGCGTGATGTAGCGGATATCGCGATGAGTCTCGGTCCGACGGAGATTCGTCGCGAGAATCAGAATCGCGTGCTCCGCCTGGACGGCGATGTCATTACCGAAGTCGCATCGGTCGGCGCGGTGAACGACTCGATTCGGGCAAGGCTTGCCTCGCTCGAGCTGCCTGACGGGTACGGACTGATCTACGGTGGAGAGGAGGAGGCGATTCAGGAGAACAACCGGCAGCTGACCATCGTCGTGCTGCTGGCGGTGTTTCTCGTGTTCGTGGTGCTCGCCCTGCAGTACGAGAGCCTGATCAATCCGCTGGTCATCCTGGTGACGATCCCGCTGTCGCTCATCGGCGTCGGGATCGGCCTGGTGAGTACGGCGACGCCGCTCAGTGCACCGGTATTGCTCGGCGTGATTCTGCTGGCCGGCATCGTCGTCAATAACGCTATTCTCCTGGTGGAGTACGTGGAGCAGTACCGTCGCGGGCATAACGTTCCGATGGAGGAAGCGCTGATCATGGCGGGCGTGGTGCGGTTGCGTCCTATTCTGATGACGACGCTCACGACGATACTCGGCATGCTTCCGCTGGCGCTCGGGTTGGGCGAGGGCTCGGAGCTCATGCGTCCGCTGGCCATTGCCGTCGTCAGCGGCCTGCTGGTTTCGATGCTTCTCACGCTGTTCGTCGTACCGTCCACCTACATGCTGATGCATCACGGCGCGAGCAGGCTCCGGAGGTGGGTACTGGGCGATGATCGCCGCACGGCGCCTGCCGGCGAGCCGGCGCCCTCGGCCGGTGACTGAGCGCGGCCGGCGGCGGGACGACGGGTCCGCGGCCGTGAGCGGCTGCACCTGGTGGGCGGCGCCGGCAAGGCACCGCCTTTCGGCGTCAGGCGCCTGACGCCACTTCACCGCGTGGAGTTCCGATCGGCGGAACGACCCGGCGCGGCCTCCGGCCTTCGGCCTGCGCGAGATACAGCACACTGTTGATCAACCCGATGTGGGTGAACGCCTGAGGAAAATTGCCGAGGAAAGTTCCGCTCCGCGGATCGATCTCCTCGGCATAGAGCCCCAGGTGATTCGCTCGCCTGGTCATCCCGCCGAACAGCTCCCAAGCCTCGTCGAGCCGGCCGCATAACGCCAGGCCGTCCACCAGCCAGTACGTGCACAGGCCGAACGCGCCCTCGCTGCCGGGCAGCCCGTCGTCGCCCAGGTACCGGTACACCATGCCGTTATGCGTAAGGCGCTCAAGCGTCAGGTCTATCGTTCGCACTACGCGCGAATCCGTTGCCGGGAGAAACGCGAACACCGGGATCAGCAGGTTGGCGGCATCGAGATCGTGACTCCCGTAGGCCTGCACGAACGCCCCGAGCTCGGCATCGTAGCCGTACTCCAGCACGTCCCGGTGAACCAGGTCGCGCTCACGCGTCCACCGGGCCACGTTGCCGCGCAGCCCCGAGTCCTTGGCCAGGCGGATCGCGCGGTCGAGCGCGACCCATACCATCACTTTCGAGTACACGTAATGCCGCGGCTCACGCCGCATTTCCCAGATGCCGTCGTCAGGCGAGGGCCATGCCACACTCGCCTGGTCGGCGACGCGCGATAGAAACGAAAGCAGGTCCGGCTCGAGCATCCCGCCGGACCTGACGAACTGGTGCGCCGAAGCGATCAGCTCGCCGTAGATGTCGTGCTGGCGCTGTCGCGCGGCCGCATTGCCGATCCGCACCGGGCGGGATCCACGGTATCCGCTCAGATGCGGCAGCTCGCGTTCCGGAAGGTCGGTCTCTCCGCGCAACCCGTACATGATCTGCAGCCCCCACACATCATCACGGGACATGGCCGCCTGCTCGGCAAAGACGAGAAAATCCAGCGCCTCCGCCCGATGACCCACCGCCATCAACGCCTGCACCGTGAAGGCCGCATCACGAATCCAGGTGAACCGGTAGTCCCAATTGCGCACGCCGCCTATCGTCTCGGGCAGCGACGTGGTCGCCGCCGCGGCGATCGCGCCGGTCGTCGGATGGGTGAGCAGCTTGAGAACCAGCTCCGAGCGCACCACCTGCGGCGCGCACTCACCGGCCCACGAGCGATCGCGCGTTTCCGCCGATACCCAGTTCCGCCAGGTGCTGATCGTTTCGCTCCGCGCCACACGAGCCTCGTCGACCGAATGCGGCGCATCCTCCGCACCGTAGCGCATGACGACTGCGATGCTCTCTCCGGCGGAGAGGCGGAACGTCGAGCGCACCACGGACCCCAGCGTGCCGCTCCCTATCTGTCCCGCTCCGGGCAGTCCCGCGAGCGCGGCTTGCTCCTCGCCCTGGACCGCCACGAATCCGGACGCACTCCGCTCGATGAGGGTAGGGAGCTCGGCATATCCGAATCGAGGGGACCATTCCAGCGCAAACTCCACCGATCCCGACTGACAGTGCGCTATGCGGTGCAGTTCGGCACGCGTATCCGGATCCTCACAACCCACAATGGATCCGCGTAGCGGCATGAAGTCGGTCACCGTCGCGAGACCGCCGTCGACCGAGAAGCGCGTCTCGAGCACGTTGGTGTCACTTACATATGCCTGTTCCACCTCGAACGGGGCCGTGGGCGCCAGGCGAAAGCAGCCGCCGCGATCGGCGTCGAGCAGCGCTCCGAATACGCTCGGACTGTCGAGTTCCGGCAGGCAGCACCAATCGATCGACCCATCGATGGCCACGAGAGCTGCAGTTCTCAGGTTGCCGATCACACCATAGTCGGCGATAGGCGCAAAGCCGTCGATTCGTACGGGCCGCCTCACGGTGGCAGCGGCGTGCCGTTATCGGTTCGCTTCAGATCCACGCCCGCATCGAGTCCCAGCATTGCCCTCCCCGCTTCGTCCCGATCACGGGCCACTTCCCGAACGCGCCCCTCGAACGTCACGAGCAAGCGGTCTGCCAACATGAGCAGTTCGTCGAGATCGGCGGAGGCGATGACCACGGCCGCCCCATTGTCCCGAGCCGCGAGCAGGCGCTCATGAATCGCTGCGGAAGCGGCTATGTCGAGCCCTCGTGTCGGCTGCTCCACGACTACGAGCGGCGGGTCGCCAGCCAACTCGCGAGCCAGCACCAGCTTCTGCTGATTCCCGCCTGAAAGCGTCTCGACTCGAGCCTGTGGTCCATCGGCGCGTACGTCATACCGCTCTAGGAGCTCGGCGGCGGACCGCTCAATCGCTCCCCAATGCAGCCGTCCGCGCGCCGCGCCGGCGCCGCGCAACGCGACGTTCTCCGTAACCGTCCATTCCGCAACGAGACCATCGCGCAGGCGATCCTCGGGGACGAACCCTATGTGTGCCGGCAACTGGAGCGTGCCGCTCAGCACAGGCGCCCTCCCGGCAAGGGCCCGGACGAGTTCGTGAACTCCCGACCCCTCCACACCGGCGATTCCTACGATCTCGCCGGCTCGGAGTAGCACCGTCGAAGCGTGGATCGCGCTCGCGCCGCGCAATCCGGCAATGACCACTTCGCGCGCCGCCGCGACGATGGGCGCATCGGCAGTGACCTTTCGCGTTACCCGCTCCCCCAACAGCTCGCGGCGCCCGGCGGGTGGAGGGACGTCGCCCAGCATCGCCCGCGCTACCATCTCCTCCGTCGCCTCGGCCCGTGCCACCGATAACACCGTTCGTCCACGCCGCATTACCGTGACGACATCCGCGACGCCCAGTGCCTCACGCAGTTTGTGAGTGATGAGTACCACCGCTCCGCCGTCGTCGGCAAAGCCGCGCAGCACCCGAAGCAGCTCCTCCGACTCCTGGGGCGTGAGCACCGCCGTCGGCTCATCGAGGATGAGGGTGCGCGCACCCCGGGCCAGCGCCTTGACGATCTCCAGCCGCTGCTGGGCGCCGGTGGGCAGGTCCTCGACTCGCTCGTCAGGCGGGACGGTCATGTTCGTACGCGCGGCGATCTGTCGCATCCGCGCCGCAGCCTCACGCACCGAGAACCATCCGTGACCACCTAACGCGACATTCTCGGCTGCGGACAACGCGGGGACGAGCGCGAAATGCTGGTGCACCATTCCCAGGCCCGCGCGTAGCGCCTCCGCCGGCGACGATGCGCGGAACTCCCGCCCGTCCATCCTGACGGTGCCGGCATCCGGCTTCACCATGCCGAACGCAACCCGCAGCAAGGTCGTCTTGCCGGCGCCGTTCTCGCCGAGCAGGGCGACGATCGTTCCGCGACGAACCTCCAGCGATGCCTCCCGTAGCGCCTGGACCGTTCCGAAGCGCTTGGACACGCGGTCCAGTACCAGCGCCGGCGCTTCGCTCACAATCCGGTTGGCTCGTGTACGAACACCCAGGGAATGCGAAACGTTTCGGCCACTCGCGTGGCCAGCGCCTGCACGCCTAACGCCTCGGTGGCGTAATGACCGGCGTAGATGATGACGATGCCAGCCTCCTCCGCTTCGATCGCCGTGTGGTGTGGCCCTTCGCCGACGATCATCGTATCGATCCCCCGCTCCGCCGCCTCGGAGATCGTATCGCTCGATGCGCCTGCACCCGTTATGACCCCCCAGCGCTCCGTCCGGCGTCCCGCCGCAACCGGGGACGTGCGCACGCTGCCGCCGTACTCGGCTGCGAAGGCCCGCGCCCCGGCTACGAGCTCGGCCGTATCGAGGGGCTCGGATTGGCCGCTGACTCCCACCTCCACACCCATGTAGCGGCCGAAGGTGCCCGTCGGAGTGAGCCCCAACGCGCCTGCGAGCAGCGCGCCGTTGCCGATGTCCGGATGAGCGTCCAGTGGCAGGTGAGCGGCGTATACGCCGATACCGGAGCGCAACAGGGCCCCAAAGCGCCGCAGCTGAGGACCTTGCAGCGGACGGAGCCCGCCCCAGAACAAGCCGTGATGCACCAGCAACAGGTTCGCCCTGGCGGCATGCGCCGCGGCAATCGTTCGCTCGCGCGCATCCACCGCGGCGGCGATCTTCGTTATGTCGTCGTCGCAGTCGACCTGGATGCCGTTGAGGGCACGGGTGGAATCCGGAAATCCGGCCGTGCCGAGCAGGTCGTCACAAAAGCGGGCGATATCAGCGAGCGTTGGCATGCGAGCTGTCGGAGGAAGATGGCGGGTTCCAGGATGGCACGAGCTCGCCGGTGCGCAACTCGAGGTCCAGCGAATCGAGCCGGGCGTGGACCTCGCGGGGCACGCGATCGGCGAGCGCCGGATTTCGCACGAGCCGGACGATGGCTGAGGAAGGACCGAACCGGATCTGCCGGGCCGTGAACGTGCCGTTCTGCACCTCACGAGCGATGCCAAGGAACGCGCGCGGCAAATCGATGACGACACTCCCGATAATGACGTCGGGAGCGACCGGGTTCTGATCGATGTTCGTCCCGAAGACCAGCACGTTACCCGCCTGACGAGCCGCCTGGAAGATGCCGAGTCCCGCGGCGTCGGCGTTCTGGAAGATGAGATCCGCCCCCTGGCGGATCTGCGCGAGTGCGAGCTCGCGGCCGGCGCTGGCATCCTCCCAATTGCCGACGTAGGCCGAGAGAAGGCGAGCGTCGGGCCGCACCGTTCGCGCGCCAGCTGCGAATGCGTCGAAGCTGCTCTCCACCGGGGGAAGCGCCGCTCCGCCTATCACGCCCAGCACTCCAGACCGGGTGAGCGAGCCAGCAAGCACCCCGGCGAGATAACTTGCGCCTTCGAAGCCGAAAGTGATTCCGGCAAGATTGGGGGGCACCGATCTGCTGCCGGAGGTCACGATATACACAGTTCCGGGGAACTGTGGTGCGACGCGCTCGGCCGCATCTTGAAATTCGAAGCCGTGTCCGAAGACCAGGTCGAACCCCTGCGAGCCGTACTGTCT
>DATKDD010000271.1:0-3562 GCA_035512875.1 Gemmatimonadaceae bacterium
GCCGGACTTCGAACCGCTTCGGCAGCTCAAAAGGCTCTATCCCTCGGTCTCGATTGTGCTGTATGTCGCATCGCCGCCGGCTACGGCTCAACACATGTTCGAGATGGGACGCCTGGGACTCGATGGGTTGGTCATGACCGACGAGGACGATGGCGTTTCGCATCTTTTGGCGCGAATCGAACAGTCGGGAGCGCGCGCACTTGCCGACACTGTCCGACAGGCGCTCGGCGATCTCAAACCCACCGCGCGCGATGCCGTACTGACGGTCGTCGCACGGGCGCACGAGCGCTTGTCGCCCGAGTCGCTTGCCCGGCTGCTTGGAATCCGGCGAAAGCTGCTGGCCGAGCGGCTGGCGGAAGCGGGCTTCCCCAGTCCTCAACCGCTCATTGCGTGGGGACGCCTCATCGTCGCCGCACGCATGCTCGAAGACGAGCAACGGAGCGCGGACAGCGTCGCGCTGGCCCTCGAGTTTCCCTCGGGAAGTGCCTTTCGCAACACATGTCAGCGTTACATACGCCTCGCGCCCCAGCAGATCCGCCAGGCAGGGGGCGCCATACACGTGATCGAAGCGTTTCTCGCTCAACGACGCTGCGGCACCACGAGAAGCGACGGCGCGGAGGATGGAGATCAGGCGCTGCCGGAGAACTTGGTCGTCAGGCGCACCGGCACCGAAAACTAGCCGCGCAAGCGCGCTAGAGGCGCAAGCCACCCATGAGCACGGCCATGATGGCCTTCTGGACGTGCAGACGGTTCTCGGCTTCGTCCCACACCCGGCTCCACCGGCCATCGATCACTTCGGCTGACACTTCTTCGCCACGGTGCGCCGGCAAACAGTGGAGAAAGATCGCGTCGGAGGCGGCGCGCTCCATGAGGCGGGCATCGACCGTATAGCCTGCGAACGCGCGCTCGCGCTCCCTCTGCTCCTCCTCCTGCCCCATCGAGGCCCACACGTCGGTGTTCACTACGTGGGCACCGTCCGCCGCCTCGCGCGGATCACGGGTGAGTAGCACAGGTGCCGCGCCGCGGGCGCGCGCGAGGATCGCCGGATCCGGATCGTACCCCTGCGGGCAGGCGATTCTCAGTTCGAACCCAAGTCGATAGGCGGCATTCAGCCAGGAATTGGCCATGTTGTTCCCGTCGCCAATCCAGGCGATGCGCTTCCCTTCCCAGCCCCCGAGATGCTGCCTGACGGTCAACAGATCGGCGAGAATCTGGCATGGATGCAGCAGGTCTGTGAGGCCATTGATCACGGGAATGGTCGCGTAACGCGCCAGCTCTTCGATCTCCGCATGCGCGAAGGTGCGGATCATGATGCCATCGACATACCGGGACAGGACCCGCGCCGTGTCGGCGATCGGCTCCCCGCGTCCGAGCTGGATGTCGCGCGGCGACAGGAACAGCGCGTGCCCTCCGAGTTGCCACGCCCCGACCTCGAACGAGACACGCGTCCGCGTGGAGGCCTTCATGAAGATCATGCCGAGCGAGCGGCCGGCGAGCGGCTTGTCTCGATAGGCACCCAGGCGCATTGTATCGGCCAGGTCGAGCAGGCTATGCAACTCGCCTCGCTCGAAGTCGGGAATGGCGAGAAAGTGACGTACAGGCATTACGGAGATGTGATGTTACGGGAACGGGCAGCCGATCGCGGCCTGGCGCTACAGAATGTACTTCCGCAGATCCTCATCTTCGACCACCGCCTTGAGACGATCGCGCACCGTCTGCGCGTCGATCGTGATGCCGCCGTTCCTGCCCGGGCCGTCGGGAAGCTCGTACAGCACGTCCTCGAGCAGCGTGGACATCACCGTGTGCAGGCGTCGCGCCCCGATGTTCTCCATCCGGTCGTTCACGCTCGCGGCAATGCGCGCGATCTCGGCGATACCGTCGGTCGTGAAGGCGAGCTGCGCACCGTCGGCCTCGACCAGCGCGGTGTACTGCTTGGTGAGCGCGTTCTCAGGCTCCGTCATGATGCGCACGAAGTCCGCTTCGGTGAGCGGCCTGAGTTCCACACGAATGGGGAATCTTCCCTGCAACTCCGGGATCAGGTCGCTCGGTTTCGATACGTGGAACGCACCGGCAGCGATGAACAGGACGTGATCCGTCTTCACCAACCCGTACTTGGTCTGAACGTTGGATCCTTCCACGATCGGGAGCAAATCGCGCTGTACCCCTTCGCGCGACACATCGGGCCCCCCCATCTGCGAGCGCTCGCCGGCGATCTTGTCGATCTCGTCGAGGAAGATGATGCCGAGCTTCTCCACGCGTTCCAGCGCGTCGGATGTGACGTCCTCGGTGTTCACCAGCTTCTCGAACTCCTGCTCGAGCAGAATGCGCCGCGCTTCCGCAACCTTCACCATGCGCTTCCGCGTTTTCTTGGGCAGCATGTCCTGCAGCATCTCGCCAAAATTCTCCATCCCCTCGGGAGCACCCTGCGGAACGAGCATCTCGAACATCGGGCCGGCGGTCTGAGTGACTTCGATCTCGATTTCGCGCTCCTCGAGCTGCCCGTCGCGCAAGAGCTGGCGGAGCTTGTCCCGCGTTCGGCGATGACGTTCGGCGGCCACGTCGTTATCCGCGCCGCGAGACACCTGGCCGCTCGCTGAAACGACGAACAAGGATGGACCACCGGCCTGCGCCGGTTGCGTCTTCACGTTTTGAGCAGCCGCCGGCTCCGTCTTCACTTCCGGAACGGGGAGCAGCAAATCGAGAAGCCGTTCCTCGACCCGCTCCTGAGCCAGATCCTCGACCTCGGACTCACGTTCGCTGCGCACGAGGTCGATCGCGTTGTCCATGAGGTCGCGCACCATGGATTCGACATCGCGACCCACGTAGCCGACTTCGGTGAACTTGGATGCTTCGACCTTGATGAACGGCGCGCCGGCCAGCTTCGCCAGGCGGCGGGCGATCTCGGTCTTGCCCACGCCGGTCGGTCCGATGAGAATGATGTTGTTAGGTGCGATCTCGTCCCGGATGTGGTCAGGCGTCTGCTGGCGGCGCCACCGGTTGCGAAGCGCGATGGCGACTGCCTTCTTGGCATCACTCTGCCCGACGATGTAACGATCCAGCTCTCCGACTATCTGACGAGGCGTCAGATCAGCCAGCTTGGCGATCGTTTGTTGCGTTCTCTTCGAAAGCATGATTGTCACATCTCTGGAATTCTAATCCAGCTCGAGCACGGTGATGTGCGTGTTGGTATACACGCATATCTCGCCGGCGATGGTGAGCGCGGTACGAGCGATTTCCGCCGCGCTGAGTGATGAATGCAGAACGAGTCCTCGCGCGGCGGCCAGCGCGTACGATCCACCCGAGCCGATGGCGAGTATGCCATCGTCAGGCTCGATGATGTCGCCGGTGCCCGAGATCACGAAGCTGTGCTGACGATCCATGACGGCGAGCAGGGCTTCGAGGCGGCGCAAAACGCGGTCCGAGCGCCATTCCTTGGCCAGCTCCACCGCGGCGCGCGGCAGGTTCTCCGGATAGCGCTCGAACTTTTCCTCGAATCGGGTGAAGAGCGTGAACGCGTCGGCGGCCGCGCCCGCGAAGCCGGCGAGGACGCGCCCGCCGCGTA
>DATKDD010000272.1:0-8129 GCA_035512875.1 Gemmatimonadaceae bacterium
GGAAGACCCATGCGAACCACTGCCCCGCTTCTGCGCTCACTCGTAGTCATAGCTGCGATCACGACTGCGCCGCCGGCCGCGGCCCAGAACGCCGCAGCCACTACCGCATTCGTCGGCGCCACCGTGCTGCCGATGGATCGCGAGAGGGTGCTCGAAAATCACACCGTGCTCGTCCGTGGCGACCGTATAGTCGAGGTCGGACCGGCAGCGTCGGTGCAGGTGCCGGCCGGCGCGCAACGCATCGACGCACGCGGCAAGTACATCATTCCCGGACTCGCCGAAATGCACGGGCACGTACCGCCACCTAACGCTCCGGCGGCGTTCATCGATGACGTTCTTTTTCTTTACGTGTCCAACGGCATCACGACCGTGCGCGGCATGCTCGGCGCACCCAACCAGCTCGAGCTGCGGCAGCGAGCCAATCGTGGTGAAGTGATTGCCCCTACACTGTACCTGGCCGGTCCGAGCTTCAGCGGCAACTCGGTCAACAGCCCGGCGCAGGCGGCGCAGATGGTGCGCGAACAGAAGGCCGCCGGGTGGGATCTGCTGAAGATCCACCCGGGCCTGACCCGCGACGAATACGACGCAATGGCGCGGACCGCCAAGGAAGTGGGGATCCGGTTTGCCGGGCATGTGCCCCAGGAGGTCGGGCTACTGCACGCGCTCGAAATGGGACAGGAGACCATGGACCATCTCGACGGTTTCATGGAGTACCTGAACGCCGGTCAAGGTCCGATTCCGGCGGAGCGTCTGCGAGAGATATCGCGTCGCACCAAGGATGCGGGTGCCTGGGTAGTGCCGACAATGGTGCTCTGGGAGACTTTGATGGGCGTCCCGGAACTCGATGAGCTCACCGCATTCCCCGAGCTACGTTACATGCCCGCCAACACAGTGGCCCAGTGGACGCGGATGCACCGCGACCGGCTGGCGAGCCCGCAGGTCAATCGCGCCACGGGACGAACGATCGCCGAGAACCGGAAGCGGCTGCTCAACGTCATGCAGGACGAAGGAGTGATGATCCTCATGGGCACCGACGCGCCGCAGCAGTTCAGCGTCCCCGGCTTCTCGCTGCACCGCGAGATGGCACTGATGGTCGATGCGGGCATGACGCCTTACGAGGTGCTGACGAGCGGCACCCTGAACGTCGGGCGCTACTTCGACAACGCAGACAAATTCGGAACCATCGCCGCCGGCCAGCGGGCCGACCTGATTCTCCTCGACGCCAACCCGATCGCGGATATCGGAAACGTGGCAAAGCAGGCAGGGGTGATGGTGCGCGGGCGCTGGCTCCCCAAGGCGGAGATCGACAGACGACTCGATGAGATCGTGAAAGGAAGGGGATAGGGGGATCGGGGGTCGGGGGTCGGGGGTTCGGGGGTCGGGGGCGCGATGACGGCGTGGCCGCCGGCTACCGCCATGCCGCATTGACTACGGGACTTCCGCGGACTCCATCGTGGAGATCCGTTCGCCGGCGAACTGCACCTGGGACGAGTCGTGGCCCGCGGCGCGCGTGATGTATTCGCGATAGGCATCCCGTGCCGCGGAAGCATTGCCCGTCAGGTCGAACAGCTCAGCCTGCGCAAATCGGAGATCGGCGTAGTAAGGTGCGTGGGTGATTGCCTGCGCGTATGCCGCATGCGCCTCCACGTATCGCTTGGCGCTGCGAAGTGCGTGCGCGTACGCTTCGAGCACCAGCGCATCGTCCGGACGCATCTGACTGGCCAGCGAAAGCGCATCGATCGCGCCATTCAAGTCACCCCGTACCATGGCGAGCTCGGCGAGCCTCACGTGCGCCATGTAGAAGGATAGATCCTCGCCAATGGCACGCTCGAACGCGCGGCGCGCGCTCACCCTGTCGTTGAAGCGCGTGTACATCATGCCTAGCACGTACTCGAGCATGGCCGTGCTGACCCGGGGTTGTTCAATCGACTGCGCCCGCAGTCTTCGCACCCCCACCATCGCCCGCTGGAGGTCGGCTGCCGCTTCCTGCGGCCGGCGGGCCATGTGCCACGCCATTGCGCGGAATTGCAGCAGATGCTCCAGCATCGTATCGCGGCGCGCGGCCTCCTCGAGATAGGCAATCGTGCCGTAGTAGCAACCTGCTCTCAGGTCGCGCATTCCGCGACGGACGAGTTCCTCTACGTCCATCGCTTCCATCGGTCGTGCGCCGCAGGTTCCGTTCAATGCCGGCAGACCGAAGAGCGGGTCGCGAAAGGCGATGATCTCCTCGAGTGAATCCAACCGGCTCGATAGGATCGATGCGACATCCCGCCGATCCTTCCTGCGCCGGTCGCTCCAGAGCTCGTACCGGCCGGCTGCGAGCGCGCCGACCATGCCTGACAAATAATCGAGACGCGCCGGCCTCAGCCTGTGCGCCCAGACGAACCCCGCATACGCGTCTCCTGCACTGCGCGAGGCATTCGCAAAAGCAGCGTAAACGCGCGCATCGTTCGTGTCGGCCCCCGCCGGAAGCCTCGGCCGGGCGGGATTCGAGAAGTCCGCGCTCTGCGCCTGCGCGGAAGAGAAGAGCAGAATACTCAGCAGTGCTGCGGCGGCGATGCGCACGGGGCGGTGGACGAGTAGGGATGCAACGATAGGCATCCAGATTGACGAGTGCAATAGGGACAGGAAACAGGAAACAGGAGATGGAAGATAGCAATCATGAACGCCGAGGGGCCGCGCATTTGCTCGCGGCGCCAGGCAACAATAAAAAGCGCGCCGCAACGCGGCGCGCACACCTTCCCTGATCCCTGACGACTGGCCCCTCTACTGATCCCGCAACCGCCGCGACATTTCCTCGAGCAGACGGCGTTCATCCAGCGTCAGGCTCTCCAGCCCCTGCCGGGAGATCTTGTCGAGCACCGCATCCATGGCATCGGCACGCGGGTCCCCCGGCTTGGTGGCGAGGGATGTGCGGCCTGAGCGGCGAGTGGTGATGGCATTGCTCCGTGCCACCACTTCGTCGCTCTCAGGCATTCGCTCGCGCTCGCGGGGACGCGGTCGTGGAATGGCGCGTGGCGGGGGCTCGTCATCCGGGATATCGGGGGTCTGGGACATCCGCTGGCGCAGTGAATCCAGGCTCGGCGCCCCCTGAAGCCATCTCAGATAGAGCCACGCGGTCGCCATGCCCCCCAGGTGGGCGAAATGTGCCATGCCACCACCCTGGCTCCCGATACCCATTGCCAACGACAGACCGGCGAAAAGCACCACCGCCCATTTGATGCGGATCGGGATGACGAAGTAGAGCAGCAGCTCGTCGTCGGGCCAACGCATCGCGTAGGCCACCATGACGCCGAAAACCGCGCCCGATGCGCCGAGGAGTACGCCATCGCGGAAGAAAATCAGCTCGGCCAACCAGCCGCCGAGTCCACATAGCAAATAGAACCTGGTAAACGCCGCCGAGGTCCAGGCGTGCTCGACACGGGTCCCGAACAACCACAGGCCGTACATGTTGAGCGCGAGGTGCCAGAAGCCCCCGTGCAGGAACATGTACGTGACGATCGTCCAGGGACGTTCTGCCAGCCCTGAAAACCTAAACCCTAGTGCCTCGACCATCGCCGAGTACGGGACGACGGTGAGTTGCAGAAAATAGACGAGCACGTTCAGGGCTATCAGCCACTGAACCGCCGGGGTAATGCGCGGACTATCTCGCTCGTCGCTGTCCCGATACGTCATCTGCTCTGTCAGCGTATGCCGCTACTAAAATTTGAATGAGGTGGGGCGATGGGTCGCGGCTCTACTAATCAACAAGTCCCGTGCCCGGCTCTGGTCGCATCACCGAAACAGGGTGACTCGCCATCATTCTCGCCCGCGCTCGTTTTCGCAAGCTACCGACCAGTGCTCGCGGTTCGCGGTAACTCGTTCGTCAAGGTTTCTACCCCGCATTGAGCGACACGCGCCGTGCATCGCGCGCTATTCGCTCGCACAGATCGGCGAAACTCATTCCCGCCGCTTGAGCAGCCTGCGGCAAGAGACTCAACTCCGTCATACCCGGTAGCGTGTTCGCCTCGAGGCAGCTGAACTCTCCCGCCGATGTCATCCGGAAGTCGATTCGTGCGTAGCCACCAAGCTTGAGCGCGTGAAACGCGGTGACGGCGAGTTGCTGAACGGTCGACGTCTGCTCACTCGTCAAATCGGCCGGGAACTCCTCGGTCGCCATCCCCGCCGTGTACTTGCATTCGTAATCGTAAATCTCGTGCTTCGCCTTGATCTCCCCTACTGGAAGCGGCTCGTCGCCTAATACGCTGACCGTGAGCTCGCGACCCGGTACGAACGCCTCGATCATCACCTCATCGTCGTGCCTGAAGGCTTCTTCAACTGCCGCGCCAAGAGCGGATGGGTCGCGCACGAGGCTGAGTCCCACTGTGGAACCCTGCTTGGATGGCTTCACGATGGCGGGAAATCCCACGGCGTTCGCCACCTCGTGCTCGGTGGCCGGAGCCATTAGCCAGTCGGCTGTTGGTACCCCCGCCGCGCGGAAGAGATGCTTCGACAGGTCCTTGTCCATGGCGAGCGCACTGGCGAGATGCCCGCTGCCGGTGTAGCGGGCGCCGACCATGTCGAGCATTGCCTGAATCGTTCCATCCTCGCCCATGCCACCGTGGAGCGCCAAAAAGACCACGTCGGCTTCCCGGATTTCCGCCTGTGCGCCCAGCGTGGGGATGAAGCTCCCTTTCGCCAATGAGGCTAGCATCGACGGATCTGGTGGAGCGGCCTGGACGACGGGGCGGGCGCGCATGTCGCGCTCGAGCGCGGCTGAAATGACGCCCTTGGCCGGATCGAATGGGGTGACCTGATGGCCACGGGAGCGAAGGGCGTCGATGATCCGAAGTCCCGAGGCGAGCGAGACGTCACGCTCGGAGGATGTGCCGCCGAGGAGCACAGTGATTTTCATGCGCGAAGGATGCCCGGCAGGGGCAGCGCATGGAAGGGCGCGGCGGAATGGGGCGTTGACCACTTTGGAGCCGGACCGGGTTGGCGCAAGCATGGGGTTGGCGAACGATGCTGAGCAGGCGCCCTGGACCGCCGCCAGGCACCTACCTACCTTCCGCGCCATGCGACGAGAGATCTGCAGAGGCGTGGTCGGGGTCGGGGTCGGGGTCGTGTTTCTTGCGACCGCCTGCATCACGCAGGAAGGAGCGGAGGGCGTGGTCGCGGCTTTCACCAGCAAGGAAATGCCAGACTCGCTGCCAGCGATGCTGAATGAGTCGCCGCCGTTCCTGTATCCGGTCGATCTCTACTCGCTCAAGGTGCAGGGCAACGTCACGCTACGACTTTTCGTCGACACCGCAGGTGCACTCGTCCCGGAATCGACGAGCGTTGCGACGTCGTCGGGGTACCCAGGACTCGATTCGGCGGCAATCAGAGGCTCGGAGCGACTTCGCTTCGCGCCGGCCAAGAAGGGGCCGAGGGCCATGGCGATGCCCGTGTTGCTGCCGGTCTACTTCCGCCACCCCGAGGGAACGGCGCTGCCCGGCGACACCGTCCTACGACCGCGCGTCCCGTGACGCCCCGGCGTTCACCGCCGGCTCCGCCAGAATCCCGAGCGCTGACAGCCGCCACCATGCGCAATCGCGAGCCGTACGAGTCGGTGATGGAGACCATCGGCTGGACGCCGCTCATCCGCCTGACGCGAGTGACACGCGGGATCCGGACGCCGGTGTACGCCAAGGCGGAGATCTACAACCCGGGCGGATCGGTGAAGGACCGCATCGGAATGCCGATCATCGAAGCCGCCGAGCGCGACGGCTCGCTGCGCCCGGGCGGGACGATCGTAGAGGGAACGAGCGGCAACACGGGCATTGGCCTGGCGATCGCCGCCGCACTCAAGGGCTATCGATGCATTTTCACCATGCCTGACAAGATGTCTCAGGAAAAGGTGCGGCTCCTCAAGGCGTTTGGCGCCGAAGTGATCATCACGCCGACCGCCGTGCCGCCCGATCATCCTGACAACTACGTCATGATGGCAAAGCGGATCGCCGGCGAGACACCGAACGCGATCCTCGCCAACCAGTTCTACAACCCCGCGAATCCGCAGGCGCATTACGAGACGACCGGACCCGAGCTGTGGGAGCAGACCGGGGGCCGGATCACGCACTTCGTCGCCGCCGCGGGAACGGGCGGCACGATCACCGGCGTCGGCCGCTACCTCAAGGAAAGGAATCCGCGGGTGCAGATGATCGCCGGCGATCCGGTCGGCTCGATTCTGGCCGAGCACTGGCGGACGAAGGGACAGTCGGTGCCGGAGGGCGTGCCGTACAAGGTCGAGGGAATCGGTCAGGACAAGCTGCCTGGTACACTCGACATGAGCCTGGTCGATGCCTATCACACGGTGACCGATCGCGAGGCGTTCGCGATGGCCCGGCGCCTTACGCGGGAGGAAGGGTTGTTCGTCGGCGGCTCGAGCGGATTGATCACTCACGTCGCGCTCGACGTCGCGAGAAAAGTCGATGACCCGGATGCGATGGTCGTAACCTTCCTTTGCGACACCGGCGAGCGTTACCTGAGCAAGCTGTACAGCGATGAATGGATGCGGGAGAATCAGCTGCTCGACGAGCCCGATCGCGTGCGTCTCGGCGAGCTGCTGGGCAACAAGGAAGCGACCGCGCCGGTACTGGTGAGCGTCGGACCGGGAAGCACGGTTCGTCAGGCACTCCGTCTGATGGATCTTCACGACATTTCGCAGCTCCCGGTGATGGATGGCGAGAACTGCGTAGGCGCGGTGATGGAGGGAGCGCTGTCGGCAAGGAGTCTGGCTGACACCAAGATGCTGGAAGCGGCGGTGTCGGAGGTGATGGATGCGCCGTTCCCAATCGTGGACGGGGGCCAGACGATCGACAAAGTCGCGAAGCTGCTGTCCAAGGCGAATCCGGCCGTCCTGGTGCGCGGCGGCGGCAGGATTCGCGGTATCGTTACCCGGTCCGACGTGCTGAACTTTCTCATGTCCAGGTAGGGCAGTAGCGCGGGTTGCGCGACGCGGGACGCGGGACGCGGGTTTTCGTTCTGCCTACTGCGCGACCACCTTTGGCAATTCGATCATGGACTCCCTGACCCACAACGTTAGGCTCGGCGTACGCAGCCTTCTTCGCACGCCCGGATTCGCTCTGACCGCCTGCCTTACGTTGGCCGTTGGAATCGGGCTCTCGACGGCCGTCTTCACCGTCGCAGACGCGCTGCTGCTGCGGCAGTTGCCAGTACTGGATCAGGACCGGATCGTCGTGCTCTCGGGCCATACGCGCGACCGGCAGATCGAGAATTGGCCGCTCGGCTTCGAGAGTGCCCGCCAATTCGCCGATCGCAGCCGCGCAATGTCGCAGCTGGCCTACTTCGGCTACGAAGGAGCCTCCGCACAGACGCTTCGCGATGGAGACCAGACGACGAGTCTGCAGCGCGCTCTCGTCTCCGGGGACTTTTTCGACGTCCTCGGCGCCCAGGCACTGCTCGGCCGGCCGCTGAGCGGCGACGACGATGCGCGCGGGGCGGAACCGGTGGCGGTTCTCAGCCACCGCGCCTGGCAGGAGCAGTTCGGGGGCTCCATGGACGCGCTCGGACGGCGCATAACGCTGCACGAAGCGGGGGTAACCTACACCGTCGTCGGCGTCATGCCGAGGGGGCTCGACTACCCGCGTGGCGTCGACTTCTGGGCGACGATCGTACCGTCGACGACGGAAGAGAATCTCGCGCTGCTCGCCTACTACCCAATCGGACGGCTCGCGCCGGGCTCCACGCCGGCCGACGCGGGGAACGAGCTGACCGCATTCTTTCAGCGTGACGATGCGCCGGCCGGGCAGCCGGATCTGGAGGGTGCGGTGCGGACGCTGCCGGAGCTTGTCATAGGGGAGACACGGCCCGCCATTCTCGCATTCAGTGCGGCCTCGGCGCTCCTTCTTCTCATTCCATGCATCAATGTCGCCAATCTTCTCCTCGTTCGCGGTATTGCGCGAATGCGTGAGATTGCCGTCCGCGCGGCGCTCGGTGCCTCGCGCGGCAGGGTGGTCGGGCAGCTGCTAGCGGAGAACGCGATACTGGCAGTGGCTGGCGGCGCGCTCGGCCTTTTGCTGGCGGCGGGCGCGGTACGCGGCTTCGTGGCGTTCGCGCCACCGGAGTTGCCGCGAGTGGATGAGATCCAC
>DATKDD010000273.1:0-3180 GCA_035512875.1 Gemmatimonadaceae bacterium
CCCCGCATGCGCGGGGATTACGCGCTCTCCTTGACGTTGCAAACAACCCATGAGCGAGCTTGCACGCGTTGCCGGGCAGTCACGAACGCCGGCCAAGGCTGCGGCGTCGCGAGCGAATGGCGCAAAGGGGGGAAGACCTCGCAAGGCTGCCGGCCGTTGATCGTGAGGGCGGGGTTCACCAGCTCCTCCGCGAGATCACGGCAATCCCTCGTACAAACCGCACAGTGAGGAATCTCAGCGATACGAATTTCGTGTCTTCAAACGCTAAGTGCGCAGGCGTCACGCCGCCACACTGATCCGGCCTTTCTTGCGCGAGCGCGGTGGCACCTTCACCACGATTTCTATGTCGCGTCCGAGCCCCGTAAGGAAACCCATTAGCCGTTCAGTTGAGAAGTCGGCGAGCCGCCCGCGCAGCACGTGCGAGACCTTCGGTTGATCGACGCCCATGAGCTTCGCAGCGGCGCGCTGGGTGAGCCCGCGCTCCTGAATCACGCGCGAGATGGCGTGCGCGAGCTGCGCCTTCGCGAGCCGCTCCTCCGGATTGGGCAATTCCATGTCGGCGAAAACGTTCCCGCTGCCTCGCGTGACGGGCATTTCCCTGATCTCATTACGCGCGGATTTCCTGGTTCTCAACGCTCCTCCTTACTGGGATCCGTAATGCGTGGCATGGTGCGCTCGTGCCCACCGATAGCGTTCCTTGATCAGCTCGATCTCGCGGCGCGGCGTCGCGATTCCGCGCGTGGACTTCTTCTGGAATACGTGTAGCACGTAGACCACGCCAGCCAGTTTCACCGTGTACACCGCGCGATAGGACCCCCGGTCGAAGTCGGCAACGATCTCGAGAATTCCGAAGAGTTCGCCCTTCAGCCCCTTGGCTTCCGGTGGATGCTCCCCGAGCTGTGCGACGTGGAGCGCATAGCCGACGACATCTTGCACCGGTTCGGGCAACCGGCGGATATCATTGAGCGCGGAGCCCACCCATTCCAGGGGCTTGACCGGCGACGGCGTGGTCACGGGTAATATGCTAGTAGTGGCATGGTGAGGGCAAGAGTCTCGTGCGCGTGCCGCTCACGGCCGGTGCGCTTCAGGTGAGAGCCGCCACCAATCATCTCCACTCCTGATATCGATCCCCTGCCCATCCGTGCGAACCACGATCGTCCCTTCGCGATCCGTACGCAGCACCGTCGCGCCGCTTGCCGCGATGCCGCGCAGCCGCTCGGCGTTAGGATGCCCGTAGGTATTGCCCGTGCCTACCGACACCAGCGCCAGCCTCGGCCCCACCGCTTCGACGAATGCCGGGGTGCTGCTCGTTCGGCTTCCATGATGACCGACCTTCAGGATGTCGGCCCTCAACCGTTCACGCGCGTTGCGGAGGAGCCACTCCTCTTCCCCCTGCTCCGCGTCGCCGGTGAGCAGTACGCTCACGCTGCCGAACCTGACGAGGGCGACGATGCTCGCCTCGTTGGCGTCGCCGATGGTCGACACCCAGACCGAGTCGGGGGCGAGAATGACTACCGACACGCCATCTACGAGGAGCGAGTCGCCGGGACGTACCCTGCGCCAGGGCACCCCCCTGTGCGCGATGGTGGACAGCGACCGCTCGTACACCTCGCTGCCGCCCAGATAGGCGCCATCGTAGACGGCTCGAGGGCGGAGCGCCGACACCACCGACGCGGCGCCGCCGATGTGGTCGTTATGCGGGTGTGAGAGGAAGAGAGCGGCGACGGGGCCGCCCCGCGTGCGCACGTACGGCACGACCACCCGTCGTCCGTCATCACCGCTCCGCCAACTCTTGCCAGCGTCGAACAGCAGCCACTGGCCGCGCGGCGTGCGGATCGCCACGGCGTCCCCCTGCCCTACGTCGAGCATGTGCAGCTCCATCGTTCCGGCGTGCCTTGTGGGGAGCACCGGAAGCCAGACGGCGGCGACCACGGCCGAGGCCGCGATTGCGATGGCGCGGCCCGGAAAATGGCTTACGCAGGCGGCAATCATTGCGGCGGCGCCTACCGCGGAGAGCACGGCTGTCGTGAGGGTCGGCGACACGCCCACGCTCGCCCCGGGCACCGCGGCGGCCGCGGTGGCCAGCCAGTCCAACGCGACGAGGAGCGGATGCGCGGCGTCGGCGACGAAGCGGGCCGCCGCCGGAAAGGGTGCCAGCACCATGGCGAGAAAGAGCGCCGGCTGGAGCAGCGCGACGACCGGGGTGGCGAGCACGTTCGCCACGGGACCGATCACGCTGAGCCGCCCGAAGTACCAGCTCAGGAGCGGCCCGCTGGTCATCGTAATGACGGTGGACGCCAGCAGCACCGTCGCCGCGGCGGCTGGGGTTCCCGTCAGGCGCGGTGCGATCCAGCGCCTGGCGAGTGCTCCGCTGGCAATCAGTCCGGCAATGCCGATTACGCTCAACTGGTAGCCCAGCTCCTGCACTGCGCGCAGATCGACCATCAGCGGCACCGCCGCCCCAAGGGCGAGCGGCGCCCACGGCGAGGTCCTTCGGCCGGCGATGGCGCATGCGGCGGCGGCGCCGAGCATGGTGGCCGAGCGGACAGCTGGGGCGGGGGCGCCGATCATGATCACGTAGAAAGCGGTGACCGGGAAGGCTAAGGCCATCGCCAACCGGCGGCCGCATCTGGCTGCCCGGAGCAGGAGCACCACCGCGCCGGCGATGATGCCGACGTGCAGTCCGGAGATGGAGAGCATGTGCACCAGCCCCGCGGTGGCGAACCGGTCGCGCATGGCCGGGTCGAGCCCGCGGGTGTCGGCGATGAGTAGAGCGCGGACCATGGGAGCGTCGGCACCGAACGCCTCATCTATCCCGCGGCCGGCGCTGGCGCGGAGCGAGACGAGCGCAGACCGGCCGGGTATGCGTTCCAACTCGGCCTCGCGAATGAGGATCCCGCGCTCGGTGCGGATGGGGAGGCCGGTAGCGATGACGTGCGAGCCGGCGGCGACCTCACCGGAATCGACGACGAGGATCACCGAGGCGGGGCAGTTCTCCATCGCGGCGCGAGCGGTGGCACCGGGCTCGGCGTCGGTGGTAAGCGTCAGGCGCCAGGCCGGCTCCAGCATCGCCTTCGATAGGCAATTCGCGTCATCGGCTGCGCGCAGGGCGGACAGCGCCATGGCGGCGGTGAACAGCGCGGCGTAGGCGATCCACTGCTGCTTGCCGGAGTACCAGCG
>DATKDD010000274.1:0-14186 GCA_035512875.1 Gemmatimonadaceae bacterium
TTGTAAGCCTTGCGGGAGTGGGACTTCGGACGGTGGTGCTACGCGGCTACGACGATGAAGCGCACCGCTTCCGCGCCCTGCTCGAGCGATTGCCGGAGTACGGGTTGAGTGATCAGCTGATGGCACTCATTCGGGAGCCGCTTACTGGCTTACCGGTGTCGATTCGGCGTGTGATCGCACGCTGCGTGCAGTCGCCGCACGAGTTTCAGGATGTGAACGACCTGGCGCGGGCTACCGGGGTTACGCGGCGGACGTTCGACAGATGGATGGAAATTGTGGGCGTCTCGGCGAAGTCGCTGGTGAAAATCTCGCGTGCGGTGCGTGCGTACCATTTGATGCGGGATCCGGGGTACCGGCTGTCGGATGTGGCACGAAAGGTCGGGTATCAGGAAACACGATTGTTCGCGCGGCATGTGCAGCAAGTCACCGGATTGGTTCCGTCGTCCCTGCGGCGACAACTCGAACCTGACGAATTCATTGCGAGGCTTGGTGAGCGTCTGCGCAGTACCGACGTGGAGGTTTGATGCACCAGGTGGGGCGGATGAGGGTATTGATCGTAGATGATGAACCGGCGATCTGCAGAGCTCTGCAAATCGCGTTGACTCGCGCTGGCTACGCGGTGGACACGCGTGAGACTGGCGAAGGCGCGCTCGAGATGCTTCGGAGCGAGCACGTGGATGCGCTCATCGTCGACCTGCGCATTCCGGACACACGGGGCGACGTGCTGTTCGAAATGGCCGTGTCGCTGCAGCCTCATCTCGCCCGGCAAACGCTGTTCATCACCGGCGATGGGAGTGCCCGCGGAATGGAGCTGGTAGGCGCCTGCGGCTGCCCAATGCTGATCAAGCCGTTCGATCTCAAGGATCTGATCGCAGCAACGGGCAAGCTGGTAGTGGATGCTCGCGACGTGTCAGCCTGACGATTTGACCGAAGGGGCATCATGAATCGCGCAAGGCTCCGCCAGCAAACCTCGAGATCGCCCGGGGATCATAACGTCCACCGCTGGAGGGTTGCGATAGCGCGCTCGAGGGCGGCACGCTGGTCATCTCGCGCAGAAGCCAGCAGCGATTCGTACGTGCGGATGGCCAGCGCGAGGGCGCCGGCGTCGGATTCCGCGCCGGCCAGGCTCGCGGCGTTGTCGGCGAGCAGCACACGCGCCAGTTCGTCGTCGGGGAACCGTTCGGTGACCTGCAACCACCGCGCTGTGCGATCGCGCGCGTCGGATTCGCTGAGCGCCCACAGGTGCCACGCGGCACGAAATGCAGGGTCGGCGGCGAGTGCTCGCGCGGCCAGCTCGCCAACCGCTTCGGGGCCACGGCCGGCAAGCCAGTACGCATTGGCGAGCGTAACGAGCGCGCGAGCATCCTCGGGTTGCGCCGCGACTACGTGCTCGTACACCGGACCAATCACTTCCGGAATGTCGCGGAACGGCTCCGCCGCGACGATCAGCTGCTCCGTCGGCGTGGACTCGGCTATGAAATCGATGCGCTCGAGCAGGCGCGCCATGTCACCGCTTTCACGGTAGGCACTCACGGCATCGGATAATGCCGGTTGGGTAGGCAGGTCGGTCATGATCAAAAGATGCCGTAGCCTGGCGGGAATCTGAAGGGTGCAACACACACGCAACCTGGCGGAGCGCGCAATGCTGAACTCTCGAGAGGAACGAGTTGAACGGGAGACCGGGAGCGCGGTGGTCGGCCGCGGCGATGTGGATGACCCGATTACGATCCTGCAGAAGGGAGCCGCTCACCTCCAGCACAAGATAAACAATCCCCTCGCCGCGCTTCTGGCCGAGGGCCAGCTGCTCTGCATGGACCCCGGATTGCGGGGCGAGCACCGGGAATCGGTCGACCGGATGATTGAGCTGACCCGGCGGGTGATCACCCTGGTGCGGGATCTGGATGACATCCGCGGGCCTCATTCCCCCCGCTGATTGGGGCCGGTGGGGGGTGGAAGGCACGGATCTCGCAACTTCACAGTTGCGCAAAGGGGGGTAAGGAGGTCATAATCGAGATGGCTCGGGCCGCTCGCAATCGCCCGCAATAGCCGAGTGGCGCCGCCCAGCGCGTGGCGCCGCGCACAACGCGCCCCAGTGGGCGCCCGCCGCAAGTTCGCGGCGCCTGCACCGACGCAGACCTGATCCCCACGCCGTACTCGTGACGTGAGACCGCCTGACCGCGGCCGTCCGAGCGGGGCGGGAAGCACCTAACGATATTGGACGCGTGCACCGTGGCATGCGTAGGCACGCGGGCCATGCCGTTCGCGGCGCGGTCCACCGCGAGATCACGTAAAGCACTACGAGCCGGTCGCCGATGGCAAGTTGCGGCTGCGGCGCAGGACCACCATCACCACTCACTACTCCGAACTGCATGACCGAACGCCGTCGTCCGCCCCGCCGCCGCGGGAATCGCCCTCATCATCGTCAGCCTCGGGACGAAGGAACCGAAAATCCCTACCGAGAGGCGCCCGCAACGACTACCGAGCCGGGCGCGCCAAGCGGCGAGTCCGCACCCCCCGGCGAGGGGCAGAACTCCGGACGCGAAGGCGGCGGTCGGTTTCCCCAGCAGAACGGGCGCCGCCGCCGAAACCGTCGAGGCCGCAGCGCCGAGCCGAGTGCAGCACCCGCCGGCCCGGTCGTAGCCGATGGCGAGACCGAGGGATGGTTCGATGCCACGCGCGAGGGTGGCTTCATTCGCCGCGGGTCGGCGAGCTACCTCCCGCAGCCTGGCGATGCCTTCGTGCCGCAACCAGTCGTACGGCAGCACGCGCTTCGCCGCGGTGATCGCGTGGAAGCGACCACCGGTCGCGATCATCGCGGCCGCGTTGCCGTCGCCGAGGTCACACGCATCAACTCGCGGGATCCGGCCGAATCGCTACGGCGACCCGACTTCTCCTCCCTTCCCGCTTCCTATCCCGAGCGCAAGCTCACGCTCGAAACCGGCAAACCGGCCAAGGTCGGACCCGAGCTCACGCGGCGAGCGATCGATCTGATTGCGCCTATCGGCTACGGGCAGCGCGCGTTGATCGTCGCGCCGGCTCGCGCGGGCAAGACGATGTTGTTGCAAGCGATCACCGAAGGCGTGGCACTCAACCATCCTAACGCCGAGTTGTTGATCCTGTTGGTCGATGAGCGTCCGGAGGAGGTGAGTGAAGCGATTTCCTGGGGTCACGGCGAAGTCATCGCCTCGAGTTTCGACATGCCCGCCGAACGGCACGTCGATGTAGCGGAAATGACACTGGAACGGTCGAGAAGGCTCGTTGAAGAGGGCCGGGATGTGGTGATAGTGCTCGATTCGATAACGCGCCTTGCGAGGGCGCACAACACCGCCGAGCGCGGGACCGGCCGCACACTCAGCGGCGGTCTGGACGCCACGGCGATGGCCAAGCCGAAGGCGTTCTTCGGGTCCGCTCGCTCCGTCGCCGAAGCCGCCGGGGGCGGATCCCTGACCATCATCGCCACCGCACTCGTTGAAACAGGTTCGCGAATGGACGACGTGATCTTCGAGGAGTTCAAGGGAACGGGCAACTGCGAGATCAAGCTCGATCGCGGTCTTGCCGAGAAGCGCATCTTTCCCGCGATCGACATCGCCACGAGTGGCACGCGGCGCGAAGAGAAGCTGTTCCGCCCCGACCAGCTTGACGCCGTTTACATGCTCCGACGGGGGCTGCACCAGATGACGCCGCAGTCCGGCATGGAGTGGCTGAGCAAAAGGATCGCCGGCACGCCGAACAACGACGCCCTCCTTTCGGGTTTGTAGCCTCGACACAAAGGTTCGAGGTCGGCCCAGCCTTTGCCATGTCCGGTAGGCAATGACTGCCCCGCACCTGAAGGTCGGGCCACCGGTTTGGTGGGCCGCCCTCGTTTCGTTGTTCCTGTCGCTCGCCACGCCGCTGTACGCGCAGCGTGGCGATGAAATGGAGCGTCCGGAAGTCGAGGAAGTGGAGCTCACCGGTGTCGAGTCGGTGGACAAGGACGAGCTGAAGGACGGCCTCGCGACACACCCTTCGCAGTGCCGGAGCCTCCTTTTCTATCCGTTCTGCCTGATCAGCGATCACTCCTGGTTCGTCGAGAAGGCGTATCTCGATGAGGATGAGTTTCAGCGCGATGTACTGCGGATCAAGGTCTACTATTGGCGCCGAGGGTTTCGCGAGGCGCAGGTAGATACGACCGTCACGCCGGAGGATGACGGCGTCGCGGTGCGGTTCGCCGTAGCCGAAGGCCCTCCCACACTCGTCAGCTCGATCACGCTGCAGCAGGAAGGTGCGCGCGTGCTGACGAATGAAGAGATCGAGGAGATCATGCGGCTGCGCGCCGGGATGCCGCTCAACCTCGTCGCGCTCGACAGCAGCCTGGTGCTGATCCGTGAAGAGTTGTTCGAGCGTGGATACGCCGACGCCGAAGTGGCGGCCGATACGATCATCGTCTCGGCTGACGATCGCACCGCGGCGGTTCGGATCGGCGTGTCGCCCGGATGGCTAACGCGGGTGGGGACGATCACCGTAACCGGCACGAAGGATGTGTCGACTACGACGGTGCTCAATTCGATGGTACTCGCACCCGGGGAGCTGTACCGGCGCGAGGCACTGCTGGAGAGCCAGCGCGCCCTCTACGAGTCCGGGCTCTATCGTCAGGCATCGATCGCGGTCGTCACCGATAGCGCGACACCGGATGGAATAACGAATCTGGAGGTACAGGTTCGCGAGGCTCCGTTCCGCGAAATGCGGCTGAGCGGCGGCTTCAATACCGTCGACTTCATTCAGGTAGAGCAACGGTTCACCAAGTACAACTTTCTCGGCGGCGGGCGGCGCCTGGACGCTCGCGGGGTCGTCGGCAACATCCTCGCCCCGCAGTTGAACGGAGTCTTCCCGTTCCACGACGTGACCCCGGGGTCGCTGGCGGCGGAAGACGAAGACCGCTTTCTGAACCCCAACTGGCAGCTGAGCCTCGAGTTCACCCAGCCATGGTGGCTCAGCCCGCGCAACACCTTGGCGGCGGCGACGTTCGCTCACCGCCGAAGCGCGCCAGGCATTTACATCGATCGCGGATTCGGCGCCAGCGCGACGTTCACGCGCCGCATGGTGCGCCGGTCTCCTGTAAGCCTCTCATACCGGTACGAGGTGACGGAGGTCGAAGCCGGCGACGTGTATTTCTGCCAGAGCTTCGGCGTGTGCGAGCTCTCGACGATCGACGCACTACGCGGCCGTCAGCACCTCTCGCCATTGTCGCTGAGCTACTTCACGGACCGGTCCAACGATCTGTTCTTTCCGTCGGATGGCTACCTGGCGCGCCTCGACGCGGAGCACGCTTCCGCCTACACACTTTCCGATTTCCGCTACAATCGCCTCAGCGGTCAGTTGAGCCGGTATTTCGCGATAGGCGGCGGTGTCATCGCAACGCGCCTCCGCGGGGGATGGATTCGCAACCTGGCGAGCACGGCCGAAGGGGTGGGGGCCCGGCCGAGCGAAGGCGAGGTGATTCTGCATCCACGCAAGCGCTTCTATGCCGGTGGGTCGCAGTCGGTGCGCGGATATGCGGAGAACCAGCTCGGCCCGCGCGTACTGACTGTGTCTCCCGATGCACTCATCGCACCGCGCGTCAACGCGGCCGGGGACTCCATCGCAGGGTGTAGCGAGGCAGACATCGCCAATCGTGTGTGCGATCCGACGGGGGTGCCGTCGTCCCAGTTCCAGCCCCGCCCCACGGGCGGAACGTCGGTACTCGAAGCGAGCGTCGAATACCGGTTCCGGATATGGCAGCAGTTGCTGGGCGCGGTGTTTCTGGATGGAGCCCTCGTTGGCGAAGGAGCAATTACTGATGTGACGCAAGGCGCTGGCGCGCTAACGCCGGGAATCGGTGTGCGATACGGGTCGCCTGCAGGAGTCATTCGCATAGATCTCGGAATCCGGCCGACGCTGGTCGAACGGCTCCCCGTCGTCACCGAGTCGGCGCCCGACAGCGCGGGCCGCGCGCAGATCGTCAGGCTGGAGCAGTCGTTCCGTTATGATCCGCTGGAAGGATCGAGGAGCGGGCTTCGTCAGGTGATCAACCGCCTGCAGCTCCACCTCTCGATCGGACAGGCGTTCTGATGCGCAGGGCGGTGGTGATCGCCGGCGCGGTCGTGCTGGCTGTCCTGGCGCTCGCCGCGCTCGCCCTGTTCATCTTCACCGGAACGGACTTCGGCCGGGAGCGCGTAAGGCGACTGGCGGTGGACCAGCTCAATGGCGTCATCAACGGAACCGTGCGAATAGGAGCCATTGAGGGGAACCTGCTCACCGGCGCCACCCTTCGCGACCTGGTCATCCTCGATAGCGCCGGTGCTCCGTTCCTGAGCGCGGAGCGCGCGACGGTGCGCTACTCGCTGCGCGACCTGCTCGCGCAACGCATTGCGCTCGATGACGTGACGCTGGTTCGGCCGATCGTCATCCTCGACAGGCCACCCGGTGATGACTGGAACTGGGAGCGAATTTTTGCCGGCGATCCGCAGTCACCTCCGGATACTACGCTCGGCTTCGGCGACTGGATCACGCTGACCGATGTAACGGTGGAGAACGGGCATCTCGTCGTCCGGATCCCCTGGGAGCCTGACGAGGAGCTCGGTCCGGCGGCGCGTGAGTCGGCGGTCGCGGCCATGCTGGAGGGCGACAGCCGGCTGATGGTGGTGCGCGTTGCCAATGGGTTCCAGCAGGTAATGGAGTTTCAGGAAGTGTTCGCCGGCTTTCCGCGCCTGCGCATAGCCGACCCCGACACCTCGACCATGCTCATCCGGGTGGCGACGGCGCGGCTTCGGGCGCTTCCGTTCCGGCCGCCGGCGGCAGAGATACGCGATGTTACCGGCGACTTTCTGATTGCCAGCGATTCGGTGTACTGGCGCGACAACTCTGCTGAGCTCGCGAACTCACGGATAACGGACTTCAGCGGCACTTACGAAATCGAATCCGGTGACATGTGGCTCGACATGAACGGCGAGCAGGTTGCCCTGGCCGATTTGCGGTGGCTCTATCCCCCGATTCCCTCGCAGGGCAGCGGTCAGCTGCGATTCGCGATGGTGATGCGTGGGGATTCGTCCGACTACGTGGCGCGTGACGCGACGATCGAGTCCGGCAACACACGCATTTCCGGCCGGCTGGGCCTGGCGCTCACCGACTCGATCCGCTTTCACGACACCGCACTTCGATTCTCCGGACTGGGCACGCGCCTGATCGAGCAGTTGTCGCCGGGACTCGAGAGCCCGCGTCATGGTACGTTAGGTGGCACGACCAGCCTGAGCGGCACCTTCGGGAATCTGGCGTTGCAGGCGGATGTGACGTTCGACGACGAGGTGCTCGGTCGCAGCCACGTGATCGCCAGCGGCGTGGTCGGCATCGGCGAGACCTTTCGTACGGAGGCGTTGCGCATACGCGCCGATCCGGTCCAGGTGGCGCTCGCCCGCGCCGTGCTTCCGGATTTTCCACTCGGCGGCACCGTGCATGGGACGACGACGATCACCGGTTCGAGCGCGCGGTGGCTGATGGCCGAGACGGACCTTACGCACACCGATGGCGCCGAGGTCTCGCGCTTGATCGGACGTGGCGAAGTTGCGTTAGGCAACCGGCGGTACGTGGATGCCCGGCTGCGGGTGGCGCCGCTGTCGCTGGTCACCGTTGGACGTTTCGCACCCGCGCTCCAGCTACGGGGCTCGGCGAGGGGCACGATTACGGCCCGCGGTCCGTTCGCCGATCTGGCGCTGGCGGCTGACCTTCGTCTTCCCGATGGAGGTGCGTTGGAGGTTGCCGGCAGGGCGGACATTGCGTCGCCGGATCCGGTTTACGATGTGGAGGCGGTGCTGCGCCTGTTCAACGCGAATTCCGTGGTTGCTGCGGCGCCGCGCACCAGCGTCAGCGCCGTTGCCAGCGCGCGCGGCCGCGGCGTGAGTCCGGGGACGATGCAGGCGGCGATCGCGCTCGACGCATCGACTTCCGACATCGACAGCGTCGGCATCGACACGCTCCACGTACGCGCGCAGGTGGCTGACGGACTGGTGGCGGTCGAGCCGCTGGAGCTGCGAGCGGGTTCGTCCCTGGCGGAGATGTCGGGCACGTTCGGACTGGTGCCCGAACGGCAAGGCACGTTGCAGTACCGGGTGCAGATCGACTCGTTGAACGAACTGTCGCGCTGGCTGGTCACGAACGCCGACACGGTACGGGTACAGCCGCGGCCGGCTCGTCAGGCACGCGCGGTGGCGCGAGCACGCGCCGATTCGATCCGGCTCGCCAAGGCGACCGAAGTGGAGCGCGCGGCGATCGGCGGCCCGATGCCGGTGCTGGTCGTCGACAGCGTACCCGAGCTGGAGGCGGACTCGCTTGCCGGCTCGGTGGTTGCCTCCGGAATCCTCACCGGCAACGTGCAGCGTTTCCAGGCTCGTGGTCGTGCATCGGCCGAGGACATCGTTGCGTTCGGAAATGCCGTGGAGCACATTCGCGCCGAGTACGCGGTGGCGCGGATCGATACCGGTGTACCGCGACTGGCGTTAGGTGCCGGCCTGTCGGGAGTCGAAGCCGGCGGCTTCGCGTTCGACAGCGCGGACCTGCGAATATCGTACGCCGGAGGAAGCGGCACGGTGTCGGCCGCGATCCACCAGGAACGCCTGAACGACTATCTCGCGCACGCCGAGTTCGAGCTCAATCTCGACGGGAATCTCCTGAGCTATACCGATCTGCGGCTCCGGTTCGACACCACGATGTGGGTGTCCGCTCAACCAGGCCGAGTGCTGTGGGGGCCGAGCGGAATCAGAGTCGAGCAGGTGGACCTTCGGAGCGGTGAGAACGGCCGAATCTATGTGAACGGTCTCCTGCCGACCGAGGGCGCGATGGATGTCGAGCTGGACATGCGCGGCGTGCAGATCGCGCATCTCGTCTCGCTCCTGCAGTCGGATGTGGAGGCCCAGGCGATTCTCGACGTTACGGGCCGACTTCAGGGAACCCGGGAGGCGCCGCGCCTGCAGGGTGCGCTTGCCGCCACGAATCTGGTTTACGGCGGTGTGCCGGCTCCCGACATGCGAGCCACTTTCAGCTACGCCGATCGCCGGCTGCTTGCCGACGTCATCGCCTCGCGGGGCATGTCACCGCTGGCCACCGCACGGGCTCAGATTCCACTGAACCTGTCCTTTTCCGAGACAGGCGAGCGCCTGCCTGACGAGCCGATCCACATCGAGCTCGTCGCCGACAGTTTGCCGCTCGATGTGCTGCCGCAATTCACCGATGCGGTGTCCAATCTTCGGGGACGCCTGATAGGCAAGATGGTCGTGGACGGCACGCTGAAGGCGCCGCGGCCGGTGGGCGCCTTTGCGCTGGACCTTGGTTCCCTGCACATCGTCGCGAGCGGTACGACGATCGTGGATGTGCATGGCACCGTTCGGGTCAGCGGCGACTCCGTGATCATCGACGAGATGAATGGTCGGACGCGCGGTGACGGCACCATACGGCTCCGCGGCAGCATCGACATCGCCAGCATCACCGAGCCGGGATTCGACGTGCTGATCGATGCCGAGGACGCCCTGGTTCTGAACAACGAGTTGGGGCGAATCTACGCCGACGCCGGTCTCGACATCGTTGGACCATTCGACGGCGTGGAGATAATCGGCGGTGTGAACATCCTTCGGGGCGTCCTGTACATCCCCGAGCCTGAATCGCGTACCGCAATCAGCCCGTCGGATCCGGCGGTGTTCGCTGTAACCGATACGTCGTCGGTGTTTGGACGGGAGCTGTTGTCGGAAGCGTCTCCGCTGCTCGACAATCTCATCGTCGATGTGGCAGTGTTCATCACACGCGGCACGTTTGCCCGATCGATCGAGGCGAACATCGAGGTTCATACTCCCGAGGATCCGCTGCGCATCCGTCTGGACCAGCGCAGGGACCAGGTGGATGTGCTCGGCTCCGTGGCGACGGAGCGTGGCGAGTATCAGGTGGCGGGACGGCGGTTCGACATCACGCGCGGGTCGGCGCTCTTCATTGGTGGCGGCGACCTGAACCCGATCATTCAACTCGTTGGAGAGCGCCAGATCAACCTCGTCGGACGCGAGGCGCTGCAGATTCGCGTCATCATCGGCGGCACGGCGCTCAATCCGCGCCTAACGCTGGAGAGCAACGCGCAACCCCCGATCTCACAGACGGACCTGCTCAGCTACCTCGCGTTCGGCCGTTCGGGGTCGTCGCTGCTTCAGGCACAGGGCTCTGCGCTTTCGGGGCAAGGTTCGGCAAGCGGTCAACTGGTTGGAAACGTGGCGGCGCTCGCCACCCGGCAGCTTGCCGCCGTGGCGCTGGGGGCGGCGGTGCAGGAGCTGCAGCGGGATTTTGCGCGGTCACTCAACGCAGATGTGCTGAACATCAACCCCGCGGACCTGCCAGCCGAGCTTGATGCGTCCGGTGTGACCGCGCTGGTGAGGGGTACGGAGATCACCGCCGGGAAGTACTTCTCCGCCCGGACATTCGTGTCTACTCAGGTCCGTCCGGCCACGGGAACGCTTCTCGGACTGCATGTGGTGCAGCGCCTCCCAAAGGGATACTCCCTGGAAGCGACGTTCGAGCCCAGGTTCCTGCTCCGTGAGCCCTCGCTGGCCGAGCAGGATGCGGCGCGCCCCGTTCGGGTGCTGGGCGCGTTTCTCATCTGGGAGCGGCGCTTCTAGCGGAACCTGACGGCAAGCTTGCTGTACAGACTTCCGGCGCCTGCCCCCTTCAGTTCTGTGGAGTGCCAGGCGAGCTTCAAGGCGGTCCCTGAATTGGCGGTATGAGCGGCGCGAGACGGCGCGCCCCATTTGCCGCGAGCCTCATCCGTTCTTCCCCTGGTATGGCATCGACCCTCCCTGACCAGCGGCCGAGCTATCTCGCCGCCGGAATCGTAACCGCTGCGATCCTCGCGCTGTACGTGGTGACGCTGGCCCCCACTGTCGCGATGTGGGACGCCGGCGAATACATAGCTGCTGCGTTCACCTTCGGCACGCCACACCCACCGGGGAATCCGGTGTTCGTGATGCTGGGCCGCACGTTCGCGATCCTCCCGATCGCGCCGACGGCCGCGCAGCGGATGAACATTCTCGCGGCATTGGCAAGCGCATTGGCTGCCGGCGTGTGGTTCCTGATCGCCGAGCGTGTGGCGCGTCGGTTTCTCGCCGCCCGGTGGCAGCAGATCCTCGTCGGAGCGCTCGCTGCGATCGTGAGCGCCACGACGTTCACGGTCTGGAACCAGTCGGTGGTAAGTGAAAAGGTGTACACGATCACCCTGGCGGGGTTCGCGGCGATCGCATGGCTCATGGTGCGTTGGGGTGATGATCCCGACGCACCCGGCGCCGAGCGGAAGTTGATACTCGTGGCGTACCTGATTGGACTGGGCTACGCCAACCACATGGGCGGCATACTCGCGGCGCCCGCCGTTGCAGTCGCCGTCCTCATGATCCGACCAAAAACGGTGTTGCGTCCACGGCTGCTCGCGCTCGGTGCCGGCGCGCTGCTGCTCGGGCTGTCGCCGTTTCTCATGCAGCCGATCCGCGCCGCGCATTTTCCCGAGATCAACATGGGAGAAACGACCGGATGCCTGACGGAGATGAACGTCGAGTGTGTGATGAGCGCCAAGACGCTCACACTGTGGACACAGCATATCAACCGGGATCAGTATCCCAAACCGCAGATGCTCGAGCGCCAGGCACCGTTCGCCAAGCAGTTGGGCATGTGGTGGCTTTACTGGAAGTGGCAGTGGGTGCGCGATCTGCACATGCAGCACCAGGCCATGCAGCAGGCGCTGGCGCTGCTCTTTCTGGGGCTGGGGCTGTTCGGGGGATACGTGCATTACAAACGGGACCCGAAGTCGTTCTGGTTTTTCGGACCGTTCGTGTTTTCGGTGACGTTGCTGTTCGTGTTCCTCCTGAACTTCAAACTGGGATGGACGCAGGCACGGCTGCCCGGAATGGACACGTCGCTTCTGGCCGAAGTGCGCGACCGGGACTACTTCTTCCTGTGGGGATTTTCGGCGTTAGGCGTGTGGATCGCGTTGGCCCTGGCCACCATGTGGTTCTGGCTGGCCGAGGCGCTGGCGCGCGGTCGCGAGTTGGCGCGGGCACGGATGGCATGGGCGTCGGCGTCCCCGATACTGCTGGTGGCGCTGGTGCCACTGATCCTCAACGCCAACCATGCACCGCGCAACAACGACACGGTAGCGCGGGATTGGGCGATCGACGTGCTCAACTCGGTGGAGCCGTACGGCGTGCTCATCACCGGCGGCGATAACGACACATATCCGCTCTGGTATGCTCAGGAGGTGGAGGGGATTCGGCGAGATGTCACCGTTGCCGTGACATCTCTGCTCAACACGGACTGGTACGTGCGGCAGATGATCCGCCGGCCGATCTATCCATACGACGTGGACACGGGCCCGGCCGTCTATCGTGACCGCGACTGGCCGATTCCGGAGGGACCGCCGATCTCCGTTCCGCTGGCCGCGGTGGAATCCTTGCCGCCATACATGATCCTTCGCGAACCGGCGCAGATGCGAAAGGATTCGCTGGTGGCGGTCATTCAGCCCGGAGTGGTTTCGCGGGACCAGTTGGTGGTACTCAGCATCATAAAAGACAGCTTTCCGGAGCGGCCCCTCTTCATCGCCCGTTCGACAGGGGGCTACGGCGAAACGCTCGGCCTCGAGCCGTATCTGGTCACGCAGGGGATGGTTCGGAAGGTCATGCCCGCGCCGGTCGAGGGCGGACCCGGACTCGAGCTGGTGCGCGGCGAAGGCTGGGTGGACGTGACTCGCTCCGCGGCGTTATGGGAGCAGTCGTATCGCGGCACCACTGCGCTGATCAGGCTCGACGACTGGATGGATCGCGCATCGGCCAACATACCCTTCATCTACGTGAATACCGCGGTCCTCATCGCCGAGGGATTGACCCGCCAGGGAGAGACGGCTCGCGCAGAAGCGGTGTACGCCCAGGCGGAGCAGATCGTGCAGGCGACGCGGCTCGAGGGCTTGTTCTCTCGCGGCGGAGGCTGACCGCGGTCGGGTCGAGGCGCTATGCGCCTCGGCCCGCCGCGGCCATCTCGTCCCAGAGGAAGGCGATTGCCCGCATGCCCTTCTCGAAGTTCTCCAGGCTCATCCACTCGTCAGGTGCATGAGCATTCTCGCCGGGTAGCCCGAACCCCAGCAGCAACACCGGCGCGCCAAGGATGCGCTCGAAGTCGCCGACGACGGGAATGGATCCACCTTCGCCCGTCAGCACGGGCTCGCGTCCGAACGCCGCGGTCAGTGCGCGGCGCGCCGCCTCGAACAACGGACCGCTCGGCTCCGCCTTCCATGGCCGGCCGCCGTGAAGCTCCATGACCTCGACGCGCACGCCGTCAGGCGCCACCCGGGCGACGTGCGCCTGTACGAGCTTGCCGATCCGCGCGGGATCCTGGTCCGGAACCAGGCGGAAGCTGACCTTGGCCATTGCGCGGGCCGGCAGCACGGTCTTGGCTCCCTGGCCGGTGTAGCCGCTCAGTAGACCGTTGACCTCGCAGGTTGGCCGCGTCCAGAGGCGCTCGAGCACACTGAAACCGCGCTCGCCTCCTAACGACGAAGCCCCCGTTTCCTCGAGGAACGCACTTTCCTCGAATGGCAGCGAACGGATCTGCGCCCGAACGGCATCGCCCCAGTCGCGCACGCCGTCATAGAATCCGTCTACGGCAACGCGGCCGTCGGAGTCGTGCAGGGTGGCGAGAATGCGGGCCAGCGCCATGGCCGGATTCACGACCGCCCCGCCATAGCTTCCTGAGTGGAGATCGCGATCCGGACCCTGCACATCGATCTGGAGATAGGCCAGCCCGCGCAGCGAGAACAGGAGCGATGGCAGGCCAGGCGCGAACATGGAGGAGTCGGAGATGACCACGACGTCGGCACGCAGACGGTCGGCGTGAGCCTCGACGAATTCGGCGAGATGCTCACTGCCTACTTCTTCTTCACCCTCCGCCAGCACGATCACGTTCACGGGCAGGGCGCCGCGCGCTGCGAGGTGAGCCTCGAGCGCCTTGACGTGCAGGTAGAGCTGACCCTTGTCGTCCACCGAGCCGCGGGCGTACACGCGCCCCTCACGCACCGCCGGCTCGAAGGGCGGCGTGGTCCACAGCTCCAGCGGCTCCGCCGGCTGCACGTCGTAATGCCCATAGATGAGCACCGTGGGCGCGTCGGC
>DATKDD010000275.1:0-3056 GCA_035512875.1 Gemmatimonadaceae bacterium
CCGGTCGCTGACTGATCAGCCTCGACTTCCTCGTAGGTGTCCACATCGAGGCGCGCCGCGCCAATCATGCGATCGACAATGCTGCGTTGCGTTCCAATCTCCATGGGTCATCTCCGTGTGGGTGGGCTCGCTGGGAACTGCGACAAGGTAATGCCGGCTACGTATGGCCCGTAATCGATGATCGATCCCAATGTCGTCGGCCAAGGGCCGATCGGCCAGCATAACGAGCCTGAAAGCAGGCAATGACTCAACCTCAAACCCCCGACGCTCGACCCTCCACTCCTGACCTCCGACCTCCGACCCCCATTACCTGATCCAGTGCCCCAGACGTCCCCAACGAATGTCGGTGATGAACGGCATCGGGCTGTCGCTGCCTTCCTTCTCGTACGAAAAGTAAATGAACATTGGTTTGCCACGAACGTTTTTTCGAGGAATGAAGCCGTAGTAGCGCGCGTCCTTGGAGTTGTAACGATTGTCGCCCAAGGCAAAGAAGTGAGAATCGGGGACCACCATTGGCCCCCAGTTGTCCAGCGACGGGTGCTCGATGGGCGCGCCGAACCGCGATCCGCGGAGCGAACTGGTGCGCATCCAGGAGAACGTTTCATTCGGATAGTCGACGTAGCCACCTGGATCGGAGGTGCCGTATCCCAACCGCTGCGCAATGCCGTTCACGTGCAACAGTCCGTCGCGCATGTAGATAGTGTCGCCGGCCACCGCAACCACGCGCTTGACGACGGTCGGCGTGGGATCCCATGGCTGATCGAGCTGCGGCGGTGATCTGTATATCGCGATGTCACCGCGACTGGGGTCGGTATATCCCGGGAGCGAGAGATCAGTGAAGGGAATGTGCGGCCCGTACGCGAGCTTGTTGACGAAAAGAAAGTCGCCGACAAGCAGCGCCTGCGTCATGCTCTCGGATGGTATCCGGTACGCCTCCATGAAAAACGTGCGGATGAGCAGAAAAATTGCGACGACCGGCAATATCCCGCGAATGAATTCGCTCGCGGACCCTCCGAATCGTCTGCCTCCGCCCTTGCCACGAGCGGCTGCGACGACGTTCGATTTGGATTCAGTCGGTGAGGCGCGCTTCCTCTTCGAAGCCACTGGCATATTGGTAAGAGAGTGTGGTCCGTTGCAGGAATTCTCGCCAGCGCGGCGGCTCGGCGCAAAGGGGGCAAAGCTCCAGAAACACGCTCGGACCAACGCCGCACAGGATAGCATACGCCCCACCGCGGACGCGTGTTTCTCTGCCGGATTTTGCGCAGCCACGCTCCTTCCGTATCATGCCAGGGCGAGGATGCCACCTCCGCGGCAGTTCGCGTACGCGCTTAGCCGGTGGCCGAGCTTTCCGGGCGGCTCACGGGGCGTCGAAGGGAGGTTCGCTGGCGGGGATTTGCGCCGAGAGTCAGCGAATCAGAGGTACGGCGCCACGTCGTGGTTTGCGACCGCCCTTTACCGGCGTCGATCAGATGTTCTCCGGCCGCACGAGCCGCGACGACGTTATGCGCGCTTCTGGCGCGCCCCCAAGCCGGGACCGAGCCGGATTGACAAAGGGCGCACCCGGTACGAGTGCGCCCTCCGGCTTCCCAGTGACGAAGAGACTCAGGGGTTCGACAGGTGCTTGTTGACCTGCTTGGTCATCTCGAACATGGAAATCTTGCTCTTGCCACCGAATACCGGACGGAGTTTGTCGTCCGCGTTGATCATGCGGCGTTCCTTGGGATCCTGCAGGTTGTTCCTCTTGATGTACGCCCAGATCTTCTTCGTGACTTCGGTGCGTGGCATGGGGCCGTTGCCAACGACCGCGGCCAGATCCGCGCTCGGCTTCATCGGCTTCATGAACGCCGGATTCGGTGCCCGCTTCTTGGTCGCCTTCTTGGCGGGAGCCTTTTTCGCGGCCTTCCTTGCAGGGGCCTTCTTGGCGGCGGCTTTCTTGGTGGTCTTCTTGCTCGCCTTCTTGCCAGCCTTCTTCGCGCTGCCCTTCTTTGCGCCCTTCTTGGCAGTGGCCATCGATTGATTCTCCCGGGGTAAATGGAGCATTACGTCTCTGGGAATGCACATCCATCGCGCCACAAAGTAAATGCGCCAGAGGCGTACGCAATAGGCATGATCACCTTTTTCTCACTCTGAGCGCGGCAAATTTGCGGACTCGGCGCTCCGCAACTGCGCTCGCTGTGCCCACGAAGTCCTGCTCGGGGTGCCATTGAGCGACGTGCGCTTCCCGCGCACCGGTGTGCAATTCATCTCCGGCTGCCGGGATCGGGAGCATCTCGAGCCAGATTCTCGAGCAGCTCCCGCATGCGCACATCGTAAGGATCGGGGCTCACATCGTCATCGGCGATCTCGTAATGTTGTTGCGGAGTCTCGAGGATGAGCGGCACGCCCCTCGTACGCCTGTCGGCGAGCAGCCACCGGAACGGTTCCACGCCGATCTGCCCCTCTCCAATGAGCATGTGGCGATCCCTGTTGGAACCGAGCGAGCCCTCGCTGTCGTTGAGGTGAAAAAACGAGGGTGGCTCGCCGGTGCCCGACTCGAACGCGTCGAGCACGCCGTGCAACGCCACCTCGCTCTCGCTAATGTCGTGCCCCGCCGCGAAGAGGTGGCACGTATCGAGTCCATAGCCCGTACGCGCGCGCAACTCGTCAGGCAGATGGGCCAGAATCGCGGCAATCTCGTCCGGCGTGCGCCCCATGGTCGTGCCGGCCCCGGCGGTGTTCTCTACGAGCAAACGGGTGTCGCCAGGGTTCGCGCGCAATGCGCCGGTCATCGCAGCCCCGATGCGCCGCGCGGCCGCCTCGCGGTCACCATCGGTCGCCGCGCCCGGGTGAAAGCAGACGGCACCCACGCCAATGGCGGTCGAGCGCTCCATCTCCTTCGCCAAGCCGGCCGCGGCACGGGAGTACTTCACCTCGTCAGTGGTCGCGCTGTTGAGTACGTACGCCGCATGCACCACCACGTGCCGCCGGTCGATGCCGGCGACGTCGAGCGCCTTACGAAATCGTTCTACGCGCTCCGCGCGGATCGACGACTTGTCCCCGTAGTACTTGGGAATGGC
>DATKDD010000276.1:0-5729 GCA_035512875.1 Gemmatimonadaceae bacterium
CGGCGGCGTTCGATGACCTGACGCGTAGCAATCGCGATGCCGACCTGGTGCAGCAGGGGCGATTCGACTGGTCGAATACCTTCCGCACGGCCCGGTTCATTCCGGCGGTGGACTACATCAACGCCAACCGCGTGCGAACCAGGGCTATCGAGCGGTGGGATGCGCTGTTCCGCGATCTGGACGTGATCGTCACCCCAACTGGAGCGAGCGGACTGTCGCAGCTGGTCGCTACGAATCTGACCGGACACCCCGCGGTGATTCTTCCGCATGGATTCCGGGAAGATGGGACACCTGTCTCCCTTACCTTCCTCGGGAAACTGTTCGGCGAGCGCGAGCTGCTCGCGGCCGCGCACGCCTATCAAGGCGCGACCGATTGGCACCTCAGGCATCCGACGCTCTAAGGACGAGAGGACGCTCTTCCGGCGATCATAGCTGCATAGCGACTAATGTCAGCCGCTTGATAGAGTCCCGTTCAATGGGAGTGCGGTTTCTGGATTCCGGCTTTCGCCGGCAACGGCATTTTCCTTCGTCTTTCCCGCGAAAGCGCGAATCATTGTGCGGGAGGCGAGCCAATGACGGGTGGTCCGCGAATGGGAGACCGGTACGGGCTGCGCTTAACACTCACGCCGTCGAACCGTCGAACGGGGTGGAGTGCATGCACCGAACCGATCGATCCACCCTATTACTCAGGTGTCTCATGATGTGGACCCCTTATCCTCGACTGGCGACCGCCGCCGCACTGCTGATGGTGCTTGCCGCGTGCGGCGAGGGCCCGAGCGAGCCGGGCGACGATGCGGCTGAATTGGCGACTTTCGACGTAGCGGCGGTCGCCGGCGACCAGACGTTCGAGGACGTCGCAGCCATGCGCCATCACCAGGGTGCGCTCGGCGCTGTTCATGGCCCGGTGCCCCGGTTCGGAACGTGGAGCGACGACTGCTCCTACAATTCGGCCAGCGCGACGTTCGTCTGCCCGACCGCAACGCACAACACAGCCACTCACAGCCGCTCGTATCAGCTCTTCGACGCAGCGGGAACGCCGCAGTCGGCGTACGATCCCGCCACCACCGCGAGTGCAACGTTCAACGTCTCTATGAACGGATCCATAACGCACCAAGCTTTCACTGCCACCTTTGGGCGGGAGCGCACGCTCACCGTTTCGGGACTCGAGGGAGCCGAGACGACGCGCAGCTGGAGCGGGACCGCAAGCTCCACGCATTCCCGAACCAGTCATCCCGACCGCGTCCGCTCACGCAACTACATCATGAATAGCACGGGTGTCATCACCGATCTCGTGATTCCGCATCCGTTCGCGGATGATGCCTGGCCGCTTTCGGGTACGATCGTCCGAACGGTGAACTATTCGCGCGAGGGCGCGCGTGGCCCGGGGAGGTCCGGAGCACGCACGGTCAGCATCACGTTCAATGGAACTCAGTTCGTGCCGATGACGGTGAACGGTCGCGCGTTTACGCTCGACCTCGCGACGGGCCGGCCGGTGCGCGATTGATCACGCGACAGTGTCACGCATGGCGCCAGCGCGAAGCCGTAGAAACGTGCATCCGCTCGGCGACCTCTGCGAACAAATGCGAACAGACGACGAAGGATTGACAGGACGTCCAGCGTGTTGCATCATGGTCCCTCGCGATGGCGGGAGCGGTCCTCATAACCGTCGTTGCGAAGCTTGATCGTCGGGACGCTGGCAATCAGGCTCCTCAGCGGGTGTTCGGTACCAGCTGTGGCGGTTGCAAGGTCGCTGGAAGCAACCGGGCTCATAACGAAGCTTCTGAGCACGCCGAATCGCGGACCGCGCGAGACGGAATTGAAAAGGGAAGTCGATCCGGTCATCACACGTGATGACGCCGAACCGAAATGGTCGAATCCCGCCAGCGAGGCACAAGATCCCCGGTACATCACGTGTGATGTACCGGGGATCGTCGTTTGTGCCTTACGCGTCCAGCACGTGGCGCAAGGCAGCCTCGAGCTCCGGGTAGTCGAAGGTGAATCCGGCGTCGAGGAGCCGCCGCGGTACCATTCGCTGACTGCCTAGCAGCAGGGTTTCACCCATCTCGCCGTACATGACCTTTAGAGCGAGCGCCGGCACGCGCATCAACGTGGGGCGGCCCAGCACGCGACCCAGTGTTTCGGTGAAATCGGCGTTGGTCACCGGGTTGGGCGATGTGACGTTCACCCCGCCGTCGATCTCCGGATGGTCAAGAAGCCAGAGAACCGCGCGCACCAGGTCATCGATGGCGACCCAGCTGAACCACTGCCGGCCGTGCCCCAGCGTGCCGCCAGCGCCCACTTTGAATACCGGAAGCATGCGGTCGAGTGCGCCACCTTTGGCGGCCATCACTACACCGAATCGCGTGTTGACGACCCGGACTCCGGCGTCCCGCGCCGGATCCGCGGCTGCCTCCCACGCCACCACCACATCGGTCAGAAATCCGTGGCCCCGGGCACTCGATTCCTCGAGCACCTCGGCATCGCGATCTCCATAGTAGTGACTGCCAGACGCGACGAGCAGCGTGCGCGGTCGCCGTTCCAGCGCGGCGATGGTCTCAGCGAGCAGCCGGGTGGAGCGAATACGGCTCTGCCGTATTTCCTGCTTCACCTCGTCGGTCCACCGGTCATCGATCGACCGCCCCCCAAAGTGCAGCACCGCATCGACGCCGGCGAGGCGGTCTCCGTCTATCTGATTCTCGTCAGGATTCCACCAGATCTCATCGGGCGCACTGCTCTTGGCGCTGCGCACGAGACGCTCTACCTTGGTGCCGCGGGACGTGAGCGCCGACGCCACAGCGCCGCCGATCATTCCGCTCGCGCCGCCGATAGCCACCCTCGCTGGTACGTCCCGCGTCTCGCTCGCCATCATCACGCCTCCCAATGCGTCTGGTGTCCCGCCCGATCGTACCCTATCGTGCGGCAGCGTCCGCGTCCCGCGCGCCGAGACTCAACCCTGGTTTCCATGTCACGTTCCGTTCCCGAACTGGCCGGGCTCGCCACATACCACGAGGCCGCCATCGTCGGACTCGCCGTTTCGCAGAGCGTCCGGCGTCTGCTTCGGGGCCACTGGGCCGAGATTCGCCTCATGGACACCATTCTAGCCCACCTGCCTCGCACACCCGAATGGGAGGTGAAGTGCGCATTGTCGCTTCATCAGTGGCAGCACGCAGAGCACGCGACCTTGCTCCGGGAACGCATTTCGGAGATGCGCAATCCCGTTCCGCGACTCGACGTCGCTCCCGACGACGCGCTGAGCGCGCTGTTCGCCGAACTGGAGCACTCCGCAGATTCGGTAGAGCTGCTCACGGGCATTTACACGGTGGTACGGCCGGCGATGGCTGAATCCTACCGCGACCACTACGCCGCCGCGAATCCGCTGGTCGACCATCCAACGCGAAGGTTGTTGCAACTCCTCCTCGCCGATGAAGACGACGCAGCCAGGTGGGGCAGGGCGGCGCTGGATGCGATGATCGACGGCGATGAAGGTGCAGCCCGGCGCAGCGCGGCATGGCGTGCGCATCTCGGCGCTTTTCTGACAGCGTGCGGGGGAATCGCCGGCGATGTCGACGGAGCGGATGCCCCCTTGCCGTCGCCCCGCGCCGTGCGCCCGTTCGTTCCCGATCTCGTTCCGCGGCGCGACTCCCGGTTCAAGGGCCAGCTGGACTTCGACTTTCCGCCGCACGTGATCTACAACGACCCACGAGTGCCGCCTGACGAACGCAACCTGGCGCTGCTGTGCAAGCGAGCGCTCGAGATGGACGTTCCGGAGATGATGGCTGGGATGCTGGTCGAATGGCGTGGACTGCCCTGGGAACTGCGTCGTGCACTGTCGCGCCAGCTGTGGGATGAAGCACGCCACGCAATGATGGGGACCGTGGCTCTCGAAGCGCGCGGGCTGGACTGGACGCGCATTCCGCTCAACATTGGCTTTGCGCTTCGCCTGGGGCAGCACGCCGAGCCATTGGAGCGGCAGATCATGTTGTGGGCGATAGAGCAGTCGCTGATGAGCGGTGATACCGGCAAACGGTCGGAGTACGAGACGGCTGTCGAGGCTGGCGATGCATTGAGCGCGCACTTTCAGGATTACGATTGGGCCGACGAAGTGCTTCACGCACGCATCGGCCGGCAAGTGCTGAAACACGCAGGTGTGACCGCGGAACAGGCGATGGCGCGCGCTCCGGAAATCCACGAACGCACCTGGCACGCGCTGGATGCCTATCGCCAGCCTGACGAATGCGCCGGCTGGTGGGATGACTTCGTGCGCCAGGCACTCGGCCGGCCCAGCGCGCTTGGCTCCGCTGATCTGCAGGATCTGCGCATTCTCACGGAATGAGTTGATGCCGCGCATGGATCGCGGCCCGATCGTCACCCACACGAGGCCAGCTGATGCCGAAACGCAAGCGACAGGTGTTGTTCATCGGAGCGCAGGGGAAGGTACTGGCGCTCGACGCCGAGACGGGCGGCGAGCTCTGGCGTTCCAAGCTGAAGGGATCAGGCACTGTGCTGCTGCTTCGCGACAAGGAGCAGCTCTACGCCTCGGTATCGGGAGAACTATGGTGCCTCGATGTCGCGAACGGCGCCGTCCGTTGGCACAACAAGCTGAAAGGATTGGGGCTCGGCATAGTCTCAATGTGCACGACGGCCGAAGCCGAGCAGCACAGAGCGGCGTACGTGACGATCGCCGAGACCATGCGGCAGCAGCAGCAGGCCGCCCAGCACGCCAGCACCGCCTGACAGTCAGACGAAACAACCATCGACCGCAATCCGTTGTCATATGTGTGGGGAGCGAAGAAAGCGACTGGCGCGGTGTCATCGCACTCGCTTCCCTCACGCCGGTCGAGGGTTGCTGTCATGAATCGTATCAATAACAACAGCTTCACAACGAGTGGGGTGCACGAAACGTTACGCGGACTGGGCGTTCGCGTAGTCGGGCACCTTTCCGGCGGCATCGGCTACGTGGAAGTGCTGGAGCTCCGCGATGCGCGCCGCACCGACGCCGCAATCTCCCATGCACTCAAGCTGGTTGGCTCGGCGCCGGCGCTGATCTTCGACTTGCGGAGCGCGCGCGCTGGTGAGCCTTCCGCGGTTTCGGTGCTCGCCAGCTATCTGTTCGACACGGAATCGGTTCATCGCGATGCCGTGTACATGGCAGCCGGCGACGATCTGCCTGTGCCGGCACCGAGGGTACCGACGCAGCGCTATCTCGATCGCGACGTGTACGTCCTCACGGGTCCGGAAACGTCGCCGGCCGTCGCCGCGCTGGCGCGCCGGCTGCAGCGGATGGGACGCGCGCTGGTCGTTGGCGAGGCGCCGCGGATCCGGGGCGCGCAGTCGACGGTGGTGCCGGACCTGGGGTGCGCAGCCGAGGCGGCGCTGCAGGTTGCGCACGTCACTGCGGCCAAGCGGCTGCTGGCAGTGGGTGCGGCACCCGACCGCAACCGCCTCATGCGGTATGTACAGGCGGTGAACGACCGGGTGGGACGGGCGCTGTCGCTCGCCAGTTAGGCTCCACCGGCTAGAAGCGGCCGGTGCTGCCTACTCCACCGGCCCGATCGGTGGTACGCATCACCGCTCCCGGTTCCCATGATGGCGTGACGAAGCTGGCGAGCACGGCCTGCGCAATGCGCTCGCCGTGCTCGACGCGCGCCGGCGACCCGGAGTCGTTGCGGATCATCACCATCCATTCGTCGGGATAGTCGGCATCGATCGTGCCCGGGGCGTTAGGCATG
>DATKDD010000277.1:0-3438 GCA_035512875.1 Gemmatimonadaceae bacterium
GCGGTACACGGACTGCGCACTGCCCTTGCCGTACGAGGTCTCGCCGACGAGCAGGGCACGGTCATGGTCCTGCAGCGCGCCGGCGACGATCTCTGATGCGCTCGCCGATCCCCGGTCGACGAGAACGAGCATGCGCAGCGACGGCCACTTCTGCGGCGCCCGGTCGATGTACGTCTCCGTGGCCGACGGCGTGCGGCCGAGCGTGGCGACGATCGTATCGCCCCGGTCGAGAAAAAGATCGGCGACGGCAATTCCCTGCTCCAGCAGCCCGCCCGGATTGCCGCGCAGATCGAGAATCATCGACTCCATCCCCTGGCGGCGCAGATCGGTCACCGCCTCCTCGAGCTCGACGGCCGTCGATTCGCTGAAGACGTTCACATCCACGTAGCCCACGCCCGGGCGCAGAATCGACGCGCGACGAACGGACGGCGCGTGAATCACCGCGCGCGTTATGCGAAAAACGAGCGGATCCGACACGCCTGGACGGTCGATGGTGAGCGACACACGCGACCCCGGATCGCCGCGGAGGGCCCGCCGTGCCTCGTCAGGCTGCATCCCCGAGGTCGGTTCGCCATCGATGGCTATGATGCGGTCACCGGTCTCGAGGCCGGCGCGCTCGCCAGGCGTGCCGGGCAGCGGCGCGATGATCGTGATCCACCGTTCCCGCGCATCGATCTGAATACCCAGCCCCGCATAATTCCCCGACGTGCTCTCATCGAGTCTCGTCAGGCGCAGAGCGGAAAGATAGGCGGAGTTCGGATCACCCAGCTCGTTCATCAAGCCACTGATGGCTTTCTCGTAAAGCTGGCCCTCGGTGAAGGTGTCGACGTATTGGGTCGCGACGTGCTCCAGCACCTGCTCGAACAACCGTGCGCTGCGAAGCCCGCCATCGGTGCTCTCGAGCCCGCGCTGCAGCAGCCACCCGCCCATGACGAGCGCCGCGCTGAACGCGACGATCGTCAACCACGCGCGCACGCGGAGGGACCGCCGGTGAGCCGGAGCGCCGGTCATGATGCGCCGGCCTCCGCCGCAATCGTCAGGTCGGGAAACCCCGCGCTCACGGCGTTGCGCACGCGTACGGCGACTTCCTCTTCGCTGCCGCCGGCATCGATTGCGACGACGGGGCCACACTCCGGATGTGCGCCTTGCCACGCGACACTCTCCGCCGCGCGGAACGCTTCGGCGACCCGCTGATGGAAGGCGTTTCCGGCGCGCTCCATCCGGTCGGCACCACCTCTTTCCGCCGCGCGCGCGAGGCCGACATCGGCTGGCATGCGCAGCAGAAGCGTGAGATCGGGGATGAGCCCGCCCGTCGCCAGGGCGTTGGCTTCTCGCACTCCCTGCTCCGGTAGCTTGCGTCCCCCGGATTGATAGGCATAGGTCGAGAGAAAAAACCGGTCCGCGATGACGATCGCGCCTCGATCGAGCGCGGGACGAATGACGCGATTGACGAGCTCCGCGCGCGAAGCCATGAACAGCAGCGCCTCCGCCGCCGGAGTCATCTCCCCCTGCTCGGCAAGGAGGAGGGCGCGAATCCGCTCGCCCAGCACCGTTCCCCCAGGCTCGCGAACGAGGCAGACGTCATGGCCGGCCGCCTCCAGGTCGTGATGAAGCCTGGCGGCCTGCGTCGACTTGCCGGCGCCTTCCACCCCTTCGAATACGAGAAGCCGGCCGCGAGCCATCGCCGAATCACCCGAGCGTTATGATCGGGCTGGTGGCGCCGGCGCGAATTCCCTCGAGAATCCACTCGTTCACGCGAGCCATCACCTTGTCGAAGTTCTCCTGCGCGACGATCATCTGTTGATAGGCACCGTTGCCCTGGACCTCGCCCAGCAGCTTGTCGAGCCTCTGTTCCATCTCCGGACCAGGCTGCTCGCCGCGCTCGATCATCCGCTGCGCTTCGAGCTGCAGCTGTTCCATCTCACGCAGCAGCGCCGACGCCGTGGCGTCGCCGTGCATCACCTGGCTCACGCGCTTCATGTTCTGGTATTCCGTGCTCTGGCCGATCAGCCGTCCAAGGTCGCGTGCCTTTTCCTCCAAACTCATTCGTCCACCCGTGTGGCGAGGAGAATCCGATCCCGGCCAGTGAGATCCGGCCGGACGATCACATCGCGGAAGCGCGACTCGGCTCGTGCCATCGCCGCCACCTGCCCGCTCCTGCGCGCGTCCACCTCGATCGCCAGCAGTCCCCCGGGGCCCAGCACATCCGGCGCCTGACGGATCAGCCGGGCGGTGTCTCGAAGTCCCCCTTCCGCGCTGTAGAGCGCGGTCGGCGGCTCCCAATCCCGTACCGAGGCTGGAAGTTCGCGCGCTTCCGTATGTGCAATGTAGGGAGGATTCGCGACGATCGCATCCATGCGCGTCCCGAAGATCGGGATGAGCAGTGACCCCGCACGGAGCTCGACCGGACAGCGTAGCGCCCCGCTGCAGCGCCGCACGTTTTCCGCCGCCACCCGGAGCGCCGCCGTCGAGACGTCGGTCGCGATTACCCGGTCGAAGCGCCCCTCCGAGGCGAGCGCGATCGCTATCGCTCCGCTTCCCGTGCCAATGTCGGCGACGACACCGCTCGAGACGCGGGCGAGCACCTCGTCGACGAGCCTCTCGGTTTCCTGTCGCGGGATGAGCACCCGCTCGTCGACCTGGAGGGTGAGGTGGCGAAACGCAGCCCGTCCCACGGCGTAGGCGAACGGCGCCCCGCCGGCTCTGCGCAGAGCGGCCGCACGTGCCCGCTCCACGATGATCGGAGCCACGATCTCATCCCTGTGCTCCGCGGCCCAGAAGCGCGGGCCGTCAACGATGGCCGCGATCATGTCGCCAGCCTCGCGCCGCGCCTGCTCCACGTTCGCGCCTCGCAACACGCCTTCCAACTCGGCCACCAACTCGCCGGCGAGCATCGCTTGGCACATTGTCTGTCGTCGGATCCCCTCGAGGGTCGGCGGTTGATTAAGGAATTAGGAATTAGGAGTTAGGAATTAGGGAAGGACTTGTCGACCCACCTTTCAGGTGGATCGACGAACCTTTAAAACGAGCGGACCAGCGCCGCATGGCGCGCAGTCGCACACCTTCCCTAATTCCCAATTCCTAATTCCTATTTCCTTCACTCATTCCTCCAGCCGTTCCTCGAGCTGCGCGCTGGCCAGCGCCTCGATGAGCGGTTCGAGGTTTCCCTCGAGGATGCGCTCGAGCTCGTGCACGGTGAAGTTGATCCGGTGATCGGTTACGCGGTTCTGTGAGAAATTGTACGTGCGAATTTTCGCCGAACGGTCGCCGGTCCCCACTTGCGTCTTGCGCATCCGGGAGCGCTCGGCCTCCTGTTCAGCCACGCGGCGATCGAGCAGACGCGCGCGCAGAACCTCCATGGCCTTGAAGCGATTCTGCAGCTGCGATCGCTGGTCCTGCTGGATGACCACGATATCCGTCGGGATGTGCGTAATGCGC
>DATKDD010000278.1:0-4722 GCA_035512875.1 Gemmatimonadaceae bacterium
TTGAACGGACGCAGCGAATAGCTTTCACCGCGCGTGCCTTCGGGACAGACGACCACGCTCACGCCTTCCTTCACTTGTTCCGCCGCTATTCGATAGGCATCGAATGCCGCCTTGCGATTCTTTCGGTCGACGTAGATCGCGGCGATCTTCCCCGCCGCCGGGCCGAAGATGGGGATGCGGCGCAGCTCTGCCTTGGCGATGAACCGGTAGTGCGGCAGCACCGAGGCCAGCGCGAAAATGTCGAACCAGCTGACGTGGTTGGAGACGTAGATCGCCGTCTGCCCGCTCAGAATCTTCTCGGGATTGTGTATCACCACTCGCGCACCGGCTGCCGAGATCACCCTGCTCGTGAGCATCCGGGGAATGCGGTCGAGCAGATTTCCGGGGCGCGGTCGCGCACCGAACAAGCTGGTTGCCATTACGATCGGCCCGTAGAAGAGGACTTGCCCTACGAGCGCGACATAGAAGAGGATGGTGCGCACTCAGGAAAAGTGGTCCCACCCTCCACCGGGCGCAACGCGGGTACCGGCGAGCGTCGCGTCTACGGTGGGCATTCCGGCGTGCACGATTCCAATACGCGTCAGGGGCACATCGAATGCCGCGACGAACGCGGCCACATCGAGGTCAGCCGGCGCCGTGATCGCCAGCTCGTACTCGTCGCCTCCCCGTGCCGCATCGGCGATCTCTTCGCTGTCGATTATCGGCAGAGCGTCGAGCACTATCTCGAGACGTACTCGGCTGGCGTGAGCGAGGTGCTCGAGATCGCCGAGCAGTCCGTCGGAAATGTCGATCGCGGCCGTCGCGCCCCGCTTGGCGAGCCAGCGCGCTTCGCGCAACCGCGCCACGGGACGCACGTAGCGCGCGCGCGCTTCCCGGCTCGGTTGCCGGCCCGCGGTCCATTCGCGCACCGCCGCCGCCGGCCCCCCAAACCGGCCGGTTACGTACACCACATCGCCCTCACTCGCCCCCGAACGTGGCAGTGGAGCGCGTACATAGCCGAGCACAGTGGTTGTGAGCGCAAGCTCACCGGCCCTCGCCAGGTTGCCGCCGAGAATCACAGTATCGCACGCGGCAGCGGCGTCGCCGATTCCCCGTCCCAGCTGGCCGACCAGTCGCCGACAGTCGTCAGGCATAGCAATTGCGACGAGCACGCCGAGGGGCGTCGCCGCCATTGCCGCGATGTCGCTGACCGCCGCGATCGTCGCGCGATAGCCGATCTCGTCAGGCGAGCACCAATCGCGACGGAAGTGCACGCGATCGACCGCGGCGTCGGTGGTCGCCACCAGCCGCATTCCGTCAGGCACGCGAACGACCGCCGCATCGTCGCCGATGTCCGCCGCGCGCTCTCCCCAGCCGCGCACGAGTGACCGGATGATGTCGAACTCCTCTCCGGGACCCATGGCGGCACCACTCATCGCACGGTGCCGTCGGGCAGGCGGCGCAGCCTCACGACCCCCGCCCGCGTCGCGATCCACGCGAATTCAGGATCGAGCACGACGTCGAGCGCGGGCGCCGGAATGTCCGAGGGAACGCGAAGCACCGTCTGTACACCCGCGATGCGCGTGACCACCGCGACACCATTATCGCCGGCGATCCAGATGGTGCCTGCATCGGCGGCGACGGCCGTAACACGACCTACCCCGGTCAACTGTCCGCGACCGAGGCGCGGCGTGGTCAGGGCGCGGCCGCGAGCAGTCACGATCACTTCGTCCTGCGAGGCGACGACGAGGATGGAATCCACTCGCGCAAGCGAAACGAGGGGCCGACGCAGGCGCGCGTCGGTGGCCGGGGCGCGGCGCGGGAGCGAGTCCGCCGCGAGCGCGGTGAGAAGACCGGCGTCCGTCGCCGCCCACACAGTGTCGGCCGACGCGACGAGGCCGCGCACCGCCACGCCACCCAGAAGCGTACGCCCGACCGCGTCGCTCGAGGCCCCGCCGCTCTGGTCCGCCACGAACGCCAGTCCACGGGCGGTGCCCGCCCAGGCACCGCCGGCGACGGCCGCGACCGACAACACCCGGTCGTCAGGCAATCCGTTCGTCAGGCTCCACCGCCGCACTACCTGCGGGTTCTGGGTATCCAGTCGGAACAGCCCCCGGTCGGTCGCCACCCAGGCCGTGGTTCCGCGCACCGCCAGATCGAGCGCGCGCACCGAGGCGAACGGGCGATCTATTCCGCCCTCCAGCCACCGCCAGCGCTGGAGATCGGTGCGAACGAAGGTCAATCCTCCCCTGCCCGCCCGATCGGTGGCATAGCTCGCTACCCAGACGCCGTCGGCCGCCAGCGCGATTGCTCCCGCCCCTGACGAGAGCAACCCGAACGGCACGTGGGTCGCCTCGCCAAAGCGCGGGTCCACCCGATACATGCCGTTACCGCCGGTGCCAAGCCACACTTGCTCGGTTTCAGGCGCGGTGCCCACGGCGGTCACCGGCCAGCTTCGCAGCTGGTCGTCGCGCGTCATCACTCCCTGGAAATTCTGGAGCGATGGATACTGGGTGTACACCTCCTGCAGCGTCGGCTGGCGGATGCGGGCGACCGGCGGCGGAATCTGGGTAGCGGACACCGGAGTCGCGCTGCCGACGCGGGAGACGAGATACCATGCTCCGCCCGCGCGCACGTAGGCGCCCGCAGCCTGATCGCGGGCATCGAACATTATCACGTCGGGAACCCCGGCCACCGACGCGGTAATCACCACATCCATGAACGGTCGGTAGAACAGAACGGTCCCGAAGGTCCCGATCCAGACCCCCTCCTCGACCGGGTCGGCCGCGACGGCCGAAATGCGCCCTGGGCCGATCTCGGGCGGTAGCGGGACCGGCGGTTGCCAGGCATCGAACCGCCGGTCATAGATCGTGAGCGACTGCTGCGTGACGGCGAAGACGAGCTGTTGCGCGACGGCGATCGCCTCGATGTAGTTCGCCGCGCCCAGTACGACGCGATCCTCGCGGCGGAACGACACGCCGGGCGCGCCGGAGTATCCTCCCGGCCCGCCGCCGCATCCGACGGCCAGCAGCGCCGCTGCGACCAGCGTGCGCGCCCTCATAACCACACCCCTAACGCCACGAGTTCGGCCAGAACGGGGGGCGTGGGCGCTGGAGGCCATTCGCGCCAGGCCGCTCCCAGACTCGTGATTACATCGTCCAGGTCCACTCCCCGCACCGTGCCTGACGAATCCGCGAGCTCCGCCGCACGCCCGTGCACGAATGCGGCACACGCGCCGGCCGGCAGCGCGTCGCGCATCTGCAGCAGCAACGTCGCCGCGATTCCTGCCAGCACGTCGCCACTTCCCCCCGTTGCCAGCGCCGCGGTGCCGCGCGCGCTCACCATCGTCCGCCCATCCACGCCCGCGATCACCGTCGGTACCCCCTTGAGCAGGACGCCAGCCCGTGTCTTCTCCGCCAATTCACCCGCGATCTCGAAACGCCGCGCCAGCACCTCCGCCGTCGACGCCTCGGCCAACCGGCCGGCTTCGGCAGGATGGGGGGTGAGCAGCGCCACCCGACCACCGAGCCAACTGCCTAACGCCCCTGCCTCGCCCGCGAACACGTTCAGCGCGTCGGCATCCAGCGCCACCGGGCATTGACCAGCCGCCAGCATTCGCTCTACCACCTTCCGCGCGCCCGAATTCGTTCCGAGCCCTGGCCCGATCAGCAGGCCATCGGCCCACATCATGAGCTCGGACGCCTCATCGTCACTATCGGGCCAGGCTCCGGCAAGCGCTGCGGGCACCGCCGCCTGAACCGCTTGCAAGCTCGCCGGTTGCACGAGCACGCGTACCATGCCGATGCCAGACCGGAGCGCGGAGCGCGCCGCGAGTATGCATGCTCCGGCCATTCCCTCCGCTCCGCCCACGATCGCGAGCTTTCCTCGCGTCCCCTTGTGCGCGTTCGGAGAGATTGCGGGCACCGCCGAGCGCACCCATTCCGCGGTGACCAACTCGGCGAGCACCCCCGTCCCCACAGGCTCGCCCAATCCGATGTCCACGACCACCAGGTCGCCGGTCAGGTGGCGCGCCAGGAGGTGCCCGCGCTTCACCGAACCAAAGGTGATGGTGCACTCCGCGGGCGCGACGAGCGACGCTTCGCCGGTGGTCGCATCGAGTCCGGTTGGCACATCGAGTGCCACGATGCGGGCGCCGGCGCGCCGAGCCGAGTCGAGCGTTTGCACTGCGTTGGCGATCGCGCCGCGCGGCTGCCCACGACTGCCGGTGCCGAGCAGGGCGTCGACGATGACCGGAGCGCCATCGAGCCGGTCACTCGTTATGCAGCCGGCGGCACGGTCGCGCATCGCCTGCGCCTCGGCCGTCCGGGGATCGCCGATCGACTCGACGGCGACGGCGACTCCCTGCTGCGCGAGCAGCCGGGCAACGACCCAGCCGTCCCCACCATTGTTTCCGGGGCCCGCCAGGATGCGAACCCCGCCGGCGAGCAGACGCCGGTAGCGCGCCAGTATGATGCTCGTCGCGGCCGCGCCGGCCCGCTCCATCAGCTCGAGCGACGGGGTGCCTGCCGCAATCGCTGCCGCGTCGGCGGTTGCCGACTGCGCCGCCGACAATACCGGCACGGGTGTAATGCCGCCAGCCGGCGAGGAAGTCTCGTTCATGGCGAGATGAAACGCGGCGGCCCCCCCGAAGGAGCCGCCGCGAATGACGTTAGGTTCGTGGGTCGCAGGTCACTTGTGCGACTGACTGATCGCCCGTCCGAAGCTGATTTCCCCGTTGTCGAT
>DATKDD010000279.1:0-7577 GCA_035512875.1 Gemmatimonadaceae bacterium
ACGTCCAGGTTCGACTCAGCCCACACGTCTGCTCCATAGAGCGTCCGGAGGCTGTCGACCATGATAACCGGATCGATGCCGGACACGCAGACCGTGGTCGTCGCCGGATTCTGGTTCTCCGCGTGATCGCAGATTACCAGGACATCGCTGGTATTGGTGAGGAGCCCCGAGCGGACGAGCACACTATCGGCGTTTATCACGGCGACATGTCCCGAGCCCGAGTACTTGCCGTACTGCCAGATCTGCTGCACGTCCGGGAACGCGCCCATTGACTGATAGCGGCGAATCGTGCCATCGGGCGCCGAGAACGTGGGCTTGGTCGAGTAGTAGATATCGCCGTTAACGGATTGCGCCACGTACTGCGGCCGATCGGAATAGTCGTAGATTACGACCTGGAACCGGGCGGTCCCGGCATCATCGACCGCCGGGGTGATGTCGGCAATGTAGCTGTTAGGCGTCTTAATGCGGCGGGCGGGAACCTCGGCGACCGAGTTCACGCTCGCGTGGTTGAGCGACACGCGGCTGATGTTCGTACCGCCGGAGTTGGCGACGAGCAGCGTATCGCCACTATTGTCGATGAACAACCCCCACGGATCGGCACCGACGGCGATCTTCTTGGCTGCGAATGCCTGGGTGCTCTGTTCCCACACCTCGAGCCGGTCGAACGTCAGATTGGAGACGAAGATTCTATTCCGCAGGAGATCGACACCGAGGTCCGCGGCAAGCCCACCCTGCGGCAAGCTGAAGGTCCGGCCGTACACGATCAGCGTCGTGTCCGGACGCGCACCGGCCACGGTGGTGGGCGGACTCGTCGAACCAGCAGGCGCCGAGTAGCCAATGTTGCCGTTGGCATCGTACGCGAAGGAGCGCACGACGATCTTCTGGCCGACGTACTGGGCCGGCAGATTGAGCGGAAGGCTGGGCGTTTCCTCGACGTTGTTCCCGGTGAACGCCACGCTGTCGCGGCGGATCAGCGAACCGTCGCTCTCGAGATTCAACTGGAAGCCGACGTAGCTAATGCCGCTCGGGTCATTGGCAGTAACGACCACCGAATCATCGGCCTCGACCCGCGTCCTCAACACCTGCGTTACCGTCGGCCCGACGTCGTCGGTAGCGACCGACTGCACCGTCACCGTGACGCCCGTACCCGAGCCCGGATGACCGAGGTTATCGGTGCCAAACGGCACGATCGTGAACGATCCGGTGGTAACCCCGGCCGGTATGAGTAGCGTATCTACGAAGAAGAGAGTATCGGAGAACGTGGATGGCACTGGCGCCTGACGCGTCGCGGTGAACGCGCCGGTCACGTCGTACCCGAGGATCCGCACACCATCGCGATCGGTGCCGCGAATCTCGACGATCACCGACTTGCCGGGTGAGGCGGTGGTACCGATTGCCGGACGCAGCACGCGCAGGTTCGGTCCGGACACCAGGCGCACCTGCCGCACAACGGAAGAGTCGTTGCCTGCAACGTCCGTGACACGGGCGATCAGATACAGGAGGCCACTGGTCGAATCGGCTGTGTTACTCGGCACGAGGATCCGGCGGATCGTCGTATCGGTTAGCCCGGCACGGAACTGACGTGCCTGCCCGCCCACGTTGACCGGCGCGAACACCGAGTCGTATCGCACCACCGTGTCCACGACGCCCAGGTCTGGATCCCCACTGGTGGAGATTCCGACGATCGACAGGCGCGCGATCGCGACGTTGTCCGTAAGGTGAACCTCGGCCATGATCGAGCTGCCAACCGTAATGTTCGAATCGGCGGGCGGCGAGATGAAGTCCAGCCCCGGCTTGAACGGATCCAGCACGGTGATGGTCACCAGCTGGGCACTGAGTCCGCCGTTGAAGGAGGCGTCACGCGCGAATCCGCGAATCATGTACGACCCCGGCGCCAGATTGACTGGAATCGTGGTAGCGAATGAGCGGGTAGCGGTGATCGGCGAGCCGGACACGTCCACCGAGTCCGCCTGCACGGTATCCACCGCGCCGGTTGGCCCGATCTGAATGATCTGGTATCCGATGCGGATAATGCCTGACGAATCGGTTGCGACGACGGTGATCGTCGTTGGGTCGCCGGCCCGGAACACGGTGGCATCCGACGGTGCAGTCACCGTAACCACCGGTGCATTCAGATCGAAGGCGACCACCGACACGCCGACCGTTTCCGACCGGTTCCCCGCGCCGTCGAGGGCAACCCCGCGAACGTCGAGCACCGTGCCGCTTTGCACGCCGGCGAGCGGAATGTCGAACGTTTGCGTGAGCCTGGGGGTAGCGCTGGTGAACGTCGTATCGACGAACGCCACGCCATTCACCGAGATCACGACCTGTTTCAGCGAGAGGTTGTCCCGCGCATCGACAGTGACCCTCATCGGTGTGTTGATGTCCACCGAGTCGTTCACCGCGTCCACACTTATGGTGATGGTCGGCGCGAACTGGTCGAGCCCGGTGGTCTGGCGTCGCGTGTCGCAAGCGACGAGCGTGCCGAGGGCAAGCGCCGCCGTAGCGGCGCGCATGAGATTCCGCATTAAATGCCTCTAGAGCCGGTTAGCGACCCGAAGGCGGGCCGAGCTGCTCGCCGTCGTCTATGATGTGAGGGGTCACGAGGATCAGCAGGTCGCGCTTCTCCTCCTGACGGCGCGTGGTGCCGAACAGCCGCCCGATCAGTGGGAGGTCTACGAGGATCGGAATGCCGGACTTGGAGGTCGTGACCTGAGTGACCGTCAGTCCGCCGATTACCGCCGTCTCGCCATCGGCAACCAACAGCTGGTTCTTTGCTTCCTGCTTCTGGAAGGTGTAGCCAAGGTCGGACGCGGCCGCGACGAGATTTGAACGCTCGCTATGCAGCTGCATCAGAATCTGGCGATTGGCCGTAATGTGAGGCGTGACGCGCAGAATGATACCGGTCTCCTTGAAGGTGACCGTTGCGCGGGCCACGCTCGGTCCCTCCCCTGTCGCGCCACCGGCACTCGAGGCGTCGATCACGCGGATCGGCGTTTCCTCACCGACCAGAATGCTTGCCTCACGATTGTCGAGCGTCACGATGCTCGGCTCCGCCTGAATATCGGCAAGACGCACTTCCTGCAGCGCGTCGAGGAACGTCGTCAGGTCGAACTTTCCGATAGCAGCGGAGAATACGAGCTGCAGTGCAGGCTGGACCACACGCGCGTTGGCGTTGGCGATCGCCGACAGCGCGCTGCCGCCGAGATCGATGATGTTGACGTTCTCGTTGTACGGCGTACCGCCGCCGGTGCCATCGGGAATTCCGTCGCCGTCGCTATCGATCGGCGAGAAGGTCGAAGGATCCGGGCGCTGGACCAGCTTGTTGAAGAACTGCGTCTGACTTCCGAAGTCGTAGCTGAGACCAAGGTCTTCGATGTCGGTGCGATTGACGAAGATGATCTTCGCCTTGATCGCCACCTGGGGGGTACGAATGTCGAGCTCGGAAACGTACTGCAGTATTTCGGCGAGCCGTGACGGAACGTCAGTGATCACGAGTCGGTTGGTCGCCGTATCGGCGGTCACCGATCCGCGCGTCATGCACCCCGCCTGTCCGGCGAGCGTCGGAGTTCCGGAAGCGGCCGCGGCACCGAGACAATCCTTGGAGAGCAGCATCCGGATCGTCTCTACGAGCGAGCCGGCGCGGGCATAATTGACAGGCAGGATCCGCGTCGTCAGCGGCTCGAGGGCCTGCTGCGCCGCGATGTTTCCATAGCTGTCCACCGTTATGATTCCGGAGCCATCGGTCTGCGCCGCGAGTCCCTGCGACTGCAGGATCGCGCGCAGGGCGACGTCCCACGGCTGGTCACGCACTTCGGCGGTCACGTCGCCGGCGACCCCCTTGCCGACCACGATCGTGCGGCCGGAGAACGCGGCGAACGCGGCGAGCACATCGCGGATATCGGCATCCTGGTAGGTTACCGTGATCCGCGGCTGCTGTGACTGCTGTACCGTCTTCGCAGCGATATTGGACTGACGAACCGCCGCCGGAGCGGCCGGTGCAGCGGCAGGAATCACGAGCTCGGGGGCCGCGGCATGCCAGGCGGTGAACGTCGCCGCCCCACCCATGATCGCTATGCGGACTTCGCCATCGCCGCGAGTCACGGTGTAGTCATGCTCCGCGGCGAGATCGATCACGATCCGCACCACATCTTCCTGGTATTGCGCTACGCGCACGTTGCTGACGCCGCCACGGGCGACGCGGTCGTACAACCGCGGCGGCATCGTCAGGCGGGCGCCACGTACATCGAGAACGACCCGGGGGGGCGTGCCGAGCGTGAAGTCCGATACCTCGACATCACCGCCGACGCCGATGATCACTTCGGCGCGACCCGCGGCGGAGACGACGCTGAGCGCCGTGACTTCGCCCGTACGCTTGTCGTTCAGGGTGATCGCATGTGCGGCCGGAGCCACCGCGCTCAGCGCGAGCGCCGCGATCCCCGCAAGACTCCAAAACCGCCTCATGGCGTCCTCGCAGTGGTAGAATCGTTAAGCGCCAGTGTTTCCTGGCGGCTTTCTCCAAACTCCAGAATCGTGAACGTCACCGACTTCGGCGAAATGCGGGAGACCCGCATGCGGCCCAGCTGCTGGCCGACGCGCACCTTGTACTGCTCGTTGGTATTGAGGTCGCGCAGCACCGCTCGCGAGTCGCCGCCGGCGTCGTAGACCACGACGGCAAGGCGAAGATCGCTCATCATTGGCCGGAGCGCGCTCGAGCTCATGAGCGACACGAACGGATCGCGACGCCCTTCCCTCGCATAGTCGAATGTCTCACGCTCGATGCTGACCTGGTTGCGTTTCGAGCCCGGCCGCCGTGCAACGGTGGGCGCGGGCTTCACTACGGGCGTCGAGTCCGTAGTCATTGCAACAGTTCGCGCCGGCGTACTGGACTGAGCGGGCGACGCGATGGGCATCGCCACGAGGGCGCCGATCGCAAGGGCGAGACTGAACGTGTACTTCATTCGCGTACTCCGAGGTCATCGATGGGCATCGGCGCACCGTCATCTAGCGGTGAGCGCCTTGCGACGTAGGTTTGAATCTGAAAGCGCGCTTCAATGTCGGCGGCGCGCTTGACGCCCCGGCTGTTCGTCGGTGCGTTAGCCCCGGCCGGCGGAACGAGCTTCAGGTTGACCGGCGAAATGATTCGCGTAAGGCCACCGACATTCGAGAGGAACGCAGCCAGCTCGTGATAGCCGCCGACCACCCCAATGTTGTAGCGGTAGGTGTCGAACTGCGGCCCTTCCACGACGGGCTGCGGATCTACCGCCGCCAGGTCGAGCCCCTCGCGCCGCGCCGCCGTCGAGACCTGCTCGAGAAGGGCCGGCACTTCGTTGGACTCGGGAATCAGCGTGCGCAACAGCACGAGGTTGTCTTTTGCGAGCGACAGCTCGGAGCGCATCTGTTCGACGCTCCCCTTTGCCAGCTCACTGCGAGCCTTCTGGTTCTCCTCGACGAGTTGCTCCAGCCGTGCGTGCTGCGTCTCGAGCTCCACCGCTTTGCTCTGGTACGGGAAGTACCAGAACAGGCCGGCGGCAATAACCGCGATCGCGGCGACGCCGAGCAGCATCTGCTCGCGCTGTCCACCCGGAATGAGTGTCATGTCTACCTCACCGCTACCGTCAAGGGAACCGTGCGAATCGCCGTGGGATCCGGCGTCTGGTACGACGCATCGAGCACGAACTCGGTGACTTCCTTCCCTTCCACCAGGATCAGCGCAGACTTGATCAGCTGCACATTCTCGACGAAAGGCGAGGCCTCGAGCAGCCGCATGAAGCGCGTGAGCGCCTGAATGTCGACGGTGTTGCCGACCAGTCGGAAATTCACCCGCTGTGCGAGCGCAATGCTGTCGGCCCGCTGTTCCGCCGCCAGCTTGGCGTTCTTGCCCTCCGCCTTTTGGTCAGGCAGCTCCGTAGCCGGCTGCATCGGCTCAGTGATGTTCGTCTGTACCAGCTGCGTCAGCCACGTGTAAGATGGTAGCGCCCGGCTGACCTCGTCCATGATGTGCGACCAGACATAACGCTTTCCGTCGATCGACTCGATCATCCGAAGCTGAGTCTGGACCGAGTCGACCTGCGCCTCGGTCTTGCGCTTCTCCCTGATGATCGCGGCGAAGCGGATCGAATCCTGCTCGGCGGTCTGCACTTCGGCCGCGAGCGCCGACGCCTGCGTGCCCTGGTACCAGAACATGCCGGCGATCGCCACTGCGCTTACGAGAACGGCCGCGACTGCACTGAGCAGGTGCGGATCCTTGACTCGGGCCGCCACGCTGGTGAGAGCGCCGGCGAAGTTGAGCTGTACGCCGCGAGAGCCACGAGACTTCCTGGTGGCGCCGGGCAGTAGGTTGATTTGAATCATGAAAGTGGCAAGGATATAGTCAGGCGGCCTTACGGAGCGCCAAGCCGATCGGCAGCATGAGCAGCGGCGCGACCTCATCAATGACGAGAGCGTCGAAGGCACCGTCACGCACCCGCAGCCGCTGGAGCGGATTGGCCTGTTCGACGGTCATCCTCAGCCGGCCTGCAAGCATCTCGGCGAGGCTGGGAACGCGAGCGCCACCGCCGCAGGTGTAGATGTTCTTGAGCGGGCTCGAGGCGCGTGTGGATGTGGCCAGAAAGGCCGCTGCGCGCTCGATTCCGACGGCTATCTCTTCGCCGCGGGTCGCGAGTACCGCTTGCAGATGCGGCGACTGCTCGTAGCCCTGCAGCAGCGCATCGGCCTGCTCTACGGTGAGCCCGCGCTCACGCTGCAGATCCTCGCGCAGGCGGCGGGTACCCACACCGATGTCGCGGGTGAGTAGCGGCACACCGTCATCGAGAATGTTGATGTTGGTGACTTCGTGGCCAATGTTCACCAGGCAGACCACGCCATGCATTGCTTCGGGATAATTGAGCTCGAAGGCGTTATGCAGCGCGAATGCGTCGACGTCGACGATCGAGGGTGAAACCTCGGCATCGGTGAGCAGACGCATTTTGCTCTCGACCAGGTCCCGCTTGGCGGCGACGAGCAGCACGGCCATCTCGGGCTCGGTGCCGTCGGGGTCCAGGATCTGAAAGTCGAGCTCCACCGATTCCATGTCGAACGGAACGTGCTGCTCTGCTTCCCACCGGATCACGTCGCGCGCCTCGTGCTCCTTGGCGCGGGCGATCTGAATCTTCTTGATGATCACGTCGCGCCCGCCAACGGCGGTGACCACGTTTCTGATCGGCACGCCCGCGGCAGCCAGAGCATCCTTGATGGCCCCGGCGACAATGCCGGGATCCATCACCTCGCCCTCGACGATTGCATCCGCGATCAGCGGGCTGATGGAGACCTTGACGAGTTCAGGCTCGCTCTTGGCGTGGTCTACGACCGCGACCTTGATGAGCCCGGATCCAATGTCGAGGCCGATCGTCGTCTTTTTCCGAGCGAAGAGCACCATTGAAGTTCCGGGGAGAGAGAGGCAGCTACTACGAAGTCACACCGCGATACATTTGCGGCGACCGGCCTGTGCCGGCGTCTTCCCCCGTGACACGACTCGCGGCACGAAACGTCACAGCGTGACGCCCGTGTTGACCCTGCATGCAACGCGGCGCACCCAG
>DATKDD010000280.1:0-4150 GCA_035512875.1 Gemmatimonadaceae bacterium
TCAGAACCTCGCCTCGACGTAGAACTCCGCGCGCCAGCCACTCACAGGGCGAATCCCTTTCGCGAGATCGAACCTCAACACTCCGTCCAGGAACGACGCGCCAACGCCGGCTCCCTGCAGCGGCACACCGGGCGAGTCGAAGCTCGAGCGATCTCCGGCCCAGCCCACGTCGTAAAAGATCACGGGTCGGGCAGCGACGCTGCCCATGCCCAGCTCGGCGCGCCCCATCCAGAAAGCGTTACCGGCCATGGTTCCGATCTGGTGGCCCCGAACCGTGTGCCCGCCGCCGATGTACCAGAGGCGCTGTACGGGGACATCGCCTGCCGAAGCCCCGCCGCTCCCCGTGAGCGCGCCGTCGAGCCGACTCGTTATGCTGTGCGACACGGTGACATCCGCCATCGCGCGGCCAAATTCGAAGTCGCCGACCGCTCCTTCGACGCGCAGATCGGTCAGCGCGCGCCAGCCGCGCGGATCCAGGCCGAGCGTCCGGTTGTACCGCATCGACGCGCCGAGCAGGTCGGCACGGTTGGCGGCGATGTTGGGAATGAAGCGCGTATCGTTGAACAGCTTGGGAAGCGAAATCTGGGTTTCCACGTTCGCGCGCCATTGCCGCTCGGCGAATACCCGCCAGAGCAGCGCTCCCTCGCGCTGGCGTATCCCTCTCAGCTCCGCGCCGCCGGTCCGGTAGTACAACCCCTGATCGCGCGCGAACAGGAACGAAGACAGGGACGGGCCGAATCCGAGCGGATCGCCCCAATCGTTGGCAACCGCCAGGCGGCGATAGGCACCGATACCTAACGAATCCCGGCCGCTGCCTCGCATCGCGACGAGCTCGGCGTTCGGCTCCAGGTCGGCGGTGCCGAGCCGGATCGTGGCGGCTCCCATGTAGCCGCGCCCGAAGCGCTGCTCGATCCCCACACCCGCCGAGAGCCCTTCGACACGATTGTACCGGAGCAGCCCGGACCCCGGCGGCAACAGCAGCACCGGCGCCTGCGGATTCCAGCCCGCCTGGAGCCCGAAGTCGAGCTCCTTCATCAACTCCTCGGCATCCCCTCGCGAGAACAGCTCCTCGCCCGGATCGTAGATCGAGCCCGGAAGCTCCGGTGCGTTGGCCAGCGCGATCGTATCGGTCGGTGTGCGCGTGATCACCTGCATGCCGCCGGGGCCGCGGCTCCTTGCAATGGTTGCATCGTCGGTTTCGATCCTGCGATGCCTGACGCGGCCTAGCGAATCATCAAGTGCCACCGAATCGGCAAGCGGCGTACCGGCAACGATCGGAAATGCGGGTAGCGTATCGATGCCGTTGACGCTGGCATAGCGAAAGTTCTGCTCGAGCCGGAACGGCACTCGCATTACGCTCACCTGCGCCTGCCCTTCGGCGTACTGCATGCGCGGCAGCCACCAGCGCCCGCGATGGAGCGCGTATTCAATGGTGATCCCGGAAATGTTCGCCGTCATCGGCCGCAGCCACCGCGGGATGTCGTCGTCGCCATCCTGCTGCGCGACCAGGACGATGTCCATGGGAATCGATAGGCGATATGCGGCCCGGACGAGCTGCGCCGACGCCACGTCGAACCAGAACGAGCCGACGATGAGGTTCCACCGCGGCTCGCGGGCCTCGATACGGATCTCACGGAGCCGGATCGTCGAGCCGTCGGGGAGATCGTAGCTCACCGAGTCACCGGTCGCGTAGCGATAGTACGCTTCGCTGCCGATGGCGAGAGGATGGACTATCTCGCGCTCGTCAACCTCACGCCGCGCGACTCCGTGCCCGACCCAGAGGGCATCGCGTCCCGGATAGTACGGGATCGGGATGTTGTCCTCCATTTCGCTCTTCACTTCGCTCGCCCCCTCGGCCAGCGGCACGACCGACCGCGTTCCGATCACGTCCACCCACGCGCCCTTGTCCCGATGCCAGCGGACGCGACCCACCGATTCCTGCCGGAAGAGAAGCCGATCACGCCCGAAGCGCCGAAGCCCGAGGCCGGCGCTGATACGCATGTACGCCGTCGCGTCGTAGCTCACCAGCGATGAATCGTGGCGGACGCGGGTGATGCGCGCCTGATCCAGCAGCGACCGGGCGGCATTGTCGCGAAAAGCGGTGGCGAGATGCGCAGATGTCACCGGGATGCGGCGTATCGCGCGTTTCTCCCTTGACTCCCTGATGGAATCCATACGTGCCGAGCGGGCCGCGCGGATGGAATCGCGCCTGATGCTGTCCTGCGCACCACCAACCGAGACGGAGACGGACTGGAAGGTGAGCAGTGCGACGGTGAGCACGGAAACCATTTGAGCGACTCCAATCCTCAGGTGCACGAATTCGCGGAAGTGAGCCATGTATCTGCGAATCGGCGGGCGGTACCCGGCCGCGAGACTCGGGTGTGCAGGGCCGCGCGTGATGACTCTACGCCACTCGGCGGAGATGGTTTCGGAAAGCGAAACGCCGCCGGAGGCGACTTGACCTCTTGCGGCGTGTGGTCCATCCTGCTCTCCCGCGAACTCGAGTTCCGGGAGCGCGGCTCTGGGGCCGCTTCCGTCATTACGGCGAAAGCCGGAATCAAGGACCGCTCACCCGCCACCTGCCCTGTCTCCCCTTCAATGCACGCTGCTTCCGCCTCGCTCCCGGCGCTCGAATTGAACGGGTGTCCAGCACCGATCCGAGGCGCTCGCCGTAGATCGGGAGGGCCGGGACATGCCTGACGCCTCCGCGGCGCTCCTCGTACACGGGCTGCGCAAGCAGTACGGAAGCGTGGTCGCCGTCGACGGGCTCGATCTCGAAGTACGTGCCGGGGAGTGTTTCGGGCTGCTCGGCCCTAACGGCGCGGGGAAGACGACGACCATCGAGATCTGCGAGGGATTGCTCGAGCCTGACGATGGCGAAGTCATCGTGCTCGGCATGCGCTGGCGCGGCGATGCTCATTCTTTGCGCCCACGACTGGGGATTGCGCTACAGGATACCCAACTCGCGGAAAAGCTGTCCGTTGGGGAGACGATGCGCCTGTTCCGCTCGTTCTATGGAGCGCGCGGGCGCGACGTAACCGAGGTGATCACGCTCGTGGAGCTCGAGGAAAAGTCGAATGCCCGCATAGGCACATTGTCCGGCGGGCAGCGGCAGCGCCTGGCGGTCGCCTGCGCGCTAGTCGGTGATCCCGAGCTCCTTTTTCTGGATGAACCGACCACGGGACTCGATCCGCAGTCGCGACGACAGCTTTGGGCGCTGATCGATTCGCTGAGGCGCGGCGGACGCACGGTCATGCTCACCACGCACTACATGGATGAGGCGGAACGGCTGTGCGACCGGGTCGCGGTGGTCGATCATGGCCGCGTCATCGCTCTCGATACGCCGCGCGCCCTGATAGCATCGCTAGGTGCGGAGCACGTGGTGGAATTCGCCGTACAGGGAGGCGCGCCCCTCGACCGCAGCGTGCTCGCGGCACTGCCCGGCGTCGAGGATGTGGTTGACGAGCGCGGGCAATGGCGGGTGAAGGCGCGTGCTCCGCATACCGTGATTCCGGGGGTGCTCGAGGAGGTCGCGAGGAGTGGCGCCGCCTTGAGCGAGATGCGCACGCATTCCGCGACGCTGGAAGATGTTTTCGTCTCGCTCACCGGGCGGCACCTGCGCGATGGCTGATCATTCTCATCCGATGGTGGAGCTCACGCTCGTCAGGCTTCGCGAATATCTGCGAGAGCCGGAGGCGGTGTTCTGGACGCTGGTGTTTCCCATTCTGCTGGCGGCGGGACTCGGGCTGGCGTTCAGAAACCGGCCGGCCGAGCAGCTCCGGGTGGTAGTAGCAGAGACAGTCGATGCGGCTGATTCAGTGGCCGCGGTGGCGCTGTCGGCGAGTCCGCGCCTCACGGTATCGATACTGGACAGCGGGGCGGCATCGACCGCGCTCCGGCAGGGACGTACCGTACTCGTCGTCAGGCAGGGCGTGAATGGAATGGAGCTGATGTACGATCCGGAGCGACCAGAGTCTGCAATGGCTCGGCTCATCGCCGATGATGCGCTCCAGCGCCACGCCGGGAGGCGGGATCCGGTCACGTTGAGCGACCGGCACGTGAGCGAGCGTGGGTGGCGTTACATCGACTTCGTAGTGCCCGGGCTGCTGGGCATGACGATCATGGGTACTTCGATCTGGGGGATCGGCTT
>DATKDD010000281.1:0-4134 GCA_035512875.1 Gemmatimonadaceae bacterium
CTTGACGAAATCCTCGAGGGCGTAGTCGCCCGGTTTGCCGACCATACCGTCTACCCGCACCGTCCAGGGCAGCGGCTTGAAGCTGCCAGCCATTTCCGACGGATCGCTCTTGTCGGTGCCGAACTCGTAGAAATTGTTGTACGTGGTGACATCCTCGAACGGCGTCAGCTTCTCCTGTTCCACCTCCCCGTCGGCGGAACGGTCGTCGTTCAGATCCTCCGCGGCGCAGGCGGCGGGGCCAAGCGCCGGACCGATCGCCCCGGCCAGAAGCGCCGCGCCGGTGATGCGCAGGAATGAGCGTCGGCGGATGTACACTCCTTCGGGAGTGATTTCCGACGATCGGATGTCATTCGGACCCCTGATCAACACGATGTACTACCCCTCCACCTGGATGTGGGGTTTTCCCGACCCCCGACCGGCGACCCGCGACCCGCGACCGGCGACCCGCGACCCGCGACCCGCGACCCGCGACGGCTATACAACCCGGCTTTCGGGCACAGGGTTCCTCTTTCCCGATGTGGCGTCGTGGTGCTCGCCGCGCTCGTGCTCCGCCGGCTCCGCCGTTTCGGCGTGAGAGCGCGATCGCGCAAGGCCGCTTTCAGGCGTCATCTCGATGGTTCCCGGCTTCACCGCGTTGGGCAGCAACAGGCGGAATGTACTCCCCTTCTCCAGCTCCGATTCGACGCTGAGGCTGCCGCCGAGCAGCTCGGCGAGCCGTCGTGAGATCGGAAGGCCGAGGCCGGTTCCCTGGTCGTCCTTCCGGGTGATCTGTACGAACTCCTCGAAGATGCGAGTCAGATTCTCCTCGGCAATACCGATCCCCTCGTCGCACACCAGCACCTCCACCCCGCCATCAGGCTGCCTTGCGGTGCGCACCTCGACCGGTTTGCCGTTGCCGAACTTGATGGCATTGGACAGCAGGTTCAGCACTATCTGCCTTACGCGGCGCGGATCGGTCGAAATGCCGCACGGCTCGCCTTCGTGCGTCACCGACAACTCGACACCGTTCTCGTCGGCCAGAGGGCGCACCGATACGAACAGGTCTTCAATGACCGAGGGGAATTTGACGGACTCGACGTGCAATTCGATACGTCCTGCCTCGATCTTCGAAAGGTCGAGCACATCATTGACGAGCTCCAGCAGGTGCTGGGCGGCCTTCGCCACCCGTGTCAGGCTCTGTGCCTGACGCGGCGTGACCGGACCGTAGATCTCATCCAGCATGAGCGTGGTGTAGCCGAGAACGGCATTGATCGGAGTGCGCAGCTCGTGGCTCATCGATGCGTAGAACCGGCTGCGTGCGCCCATCGCGCGTTCCAGCTCTGCCTGACGCGTGCGAAGCTCATCATTCGCGGTCCGCAACTGGTCGTTCACGCGCCGCAGCTGTTCCGAGCTCTGCGCCTCCTGTTGCGCCAGCTCCGTGCTGTGCCTCACCTCCAGCGTGCGTCGCTCGATTTCCCGGATCTGCTGCGCCTGGCGCTCGAGTTGGCGCGTCTTGCGGCTCAGGTCGACGAAGACGTTCACCTTCGAGCGCAGGATTTCCGGCTCGAACGGCTTGAAGAGATAATCCACGGCACCGGCGGCGTAGCCCTCGAATACGTAACGCTCTTCCTTGCTGATGGCGGTCAGAAAGATTATCGGCAGGTGCTTGGTCCGCTCGCGCGCCTTGATGTAGCGTGCGGTCTCGAAGCCGTTCATCCCCGGCATCTGCACATCCAGCACTACACAAGCGTATTCCTTCGACAGCAGCTGGCGCAGCGCTTCCTCACCCGACATGGCGCGGTCGAGTCCGACGCCGAGGGGCTCGAGAATCGCCTCGAGGGCAATGAGGTTGTCGGCCCGATCGTCGACGAGAAGGATGCTGGTTGCGCCATCGTCGTTTGTCACGCTCGCCTCCGAATCGGCTCGTCGGCGAGCCTGACGAGCGCGGCGGGAATGTCGGCGAGCGCAAGCACTCTCGCCTGCGGTACCGCCCGCAAGGCAGCGGCCGGCATCGCCGCACTGGTCGCCGTGGTCGGGTCCTCGACCAGCGCCACGCCGCCACGATCGGCGATTCGCCGGAGACCGGCGGCGCCGTCATCGTTGGCGCCGGTCAGAACCAGGCCTGCGACTCGGGCACCGTACGTCTCCGCGGCGGAGATCAACGTCACATCGATGCTTGGCCGGCTGTATTTCACCTGTTGGTCGGTATCCAGACTGATGAACGAATCTTCGATGAGCAGATGATAGTCAGGCGGAGCCAGCAGCAAACGCCCCGGCGACAGGAAATCCTTGTCCTCGGCCTCGCTCACCGTCAGCTCGGTATTCTGCTGCAACAGTTCTGCCAGCATGGGCCGGGCGTCGCGCGACCGGTGCTGAACCGCAACGAGCGGAATCGGAAAACTGCCTGGCAAGCCGCGCACTATCACACTTAGCGCCTCCAGCCCGCCCCACGATGTTCCAATCACGATGAGGGCGATGCCGGACATGTGGAGTGCACCTTACGGTAGAGCTTCGCGGAAAGATCGAGCACCTCATAACACGGTTCGTTCGGCGAGAATTTCAGCGATTCCTTGCTCCCCAGCGCCAGAACGCCGAAAGTCGCCAGACTGCTGAACAGCAGCTCGTGCACGATTCCCTGCAGCGTGCGGTCGAAGTAGATCAGAACGTTGCGGCAGAGGATGACGTGAAACTCGGCAAACGAGCGGTCGGTCACCAGGTTGTGCTGGGAGAACACGATGTTCCTCAGTAAGTGCCGCGAGAGCAGGGCTCCGTCGTACTTCGCCGTGTAGTACTTCGAGAACGACTGCGTGCCGCCGGCGCGAAGATAATTCTGCGTGTATTCCTGCATTCGCTCCAACGGGAATATGCCTTCCTTGGCCTTTTGGAGGACGATCTCGTTCATGTCGGTAGCATAAATGCGCGACCGGTCGAACAGCCCCTCTTCCTGGAGGAGAATCGCCATCGAGTAGGCCTCTTCGCCGGTCGCGCAACCGGCGTGCCAGATGCGGACGAAGGGGAAGGTGCGCAGATGCGGGATGACTTTTTCGCGAAAGGCGACGTAGAACTCCGGATCGCGAAACATCGCCGTCACGTTGACCGAGAGGTCGTGCAGGAGCCGCTCCATCGCCTGCCGGTCGTGGAGGATCAGCTCCTGCAACGCGCTTATCGATGAGAGCGACTCCGCTTCGATGCGCTTCCATACGCGTCTACGGATCGACGAGTAGGCATAGCTGCGAAAGTCGAAACCGTAGTGCCTGAAGATGCCTTCCAGCAGCAAGGCGATTTCGATCCGCTCGATCTCCGGATCGTAAGTCAGCGGAGCGGCCGCCAGCGTCATCGGTAGAGCCAGACCCGCATCAAAGACAGCAGCTGTTCGGGGTCCACCGGCTTGACGATGTAATCAGAGGCACCGGCATCGATGCACTTCTCACGATCGCCCTTCATCGCCTTCGCCGTCAGGCAGATGATCGGCAGCGACTGGTATTCGGGAATCGCGCGAATGCGCTGTGTGGCCTCGTAACCATCCATCTCCGGCATCATCACATCCATCAGCACGAGGTCGAAGTCGCTGCCGTCCTCGATCAATTTCATGGCGTCGCGCCCGTTCTCTGCGTAACGCACCTCCATGCCGTGCTGCTCGAGCAGGCTGGTGAGCGAGAAGATGTTCCGGACGTCATCGTCGACGACGAGAATGCGCCTGTTGGCGAATATCTCCTCTTCGCTGTGCAACTGCTCGAGCATGCGGCGCTTCTCTTCGGGCAGGTGCGATTCAACGCGGTGCAGGAACAGCGCCGTCTCGTCGAGCAGTCGTTCGGGCGACTGAACGTCCTTGACGATGATCGTTTCTGCATAACGCCGCAGTGCTGTCTCCTCCGACTGGCTGAGCGAGCGCCCGGTGTAGATAATGATCGGCAGGTCGCGCCGTTCCGGATCGGATTTGACCTCCTCGAGCAGCTGGAATCCGTTGCGGTCGCCGATGCCCAGATCGAGCACCATGCAGTCCACCCGCCGCGAGCGCAGCGTCTCCAGCGCTTCCTCGGCGGTGCCGACGGCGGTGATCTCGATGTCGGTGTCGCCGACCAGCTGTACGATCGCATCGCGCTGTGTTTCATCATCCTCGACTACCAGCAAGTGCCTGACGCGCTGATCGATGAA
>DATKDD010000282.1:0-7546 GCA_035512875.1 Gemmatimonadaceae bacterium
ACGTTCGCCTCCATCACCCGTGGCTCGTCGGGGCGGTCGAACCACACGCGGTCCACATCCAGGAGCCAGGCCTCGGTTTCACCGGATTCGCCCGTTGCCAGCAGCACATTGGCGGCGTTGAGGTCCGGATGGCGCGCGCCCGCGGCGGAGAGGCTGGCGAGCAAGCGGCCTACCGCGATCCAGCTCCCGGTGCGCTCAGGGCCGGGTACGGTGCCGGAGAGCACCTGTCCGAGGTCCCGGCCACCTTCGATCTCGCGAGTGGCGATGTCGGCGCGACGAAAGGCACTGCCGGCGGGATAGGTGGCGTAGGCGATCACCTCAGGGGTCGAAACGCCGGCGCGCTCCAACCGCAAGGCAGTGCGCAGCTCGCGCGGCGCGCGGGTGGGCCCCAGAAATCGCTCACCAGTGAGGCCGGCCAGCAGCCCTCCATGGCGCGATCGCCTGACGACTACCGGGGGGCCGCCGCCGGGTAGCGACGCGGCGAAAACAGTGCCACGGCCGCGCATTGGGCGCGCGCCGGGCGCGTGTGCGGCGAAGTCGTACAATGTGCCGTCGCGCAGTGCCTCTCGCACCGAATCTGCGGCACCGCGTAAGGCGACTAGCTCCGTGTCTCCACCACGCCATTCCCGCAGGTATCCAGGTGGCGGCGGCGCACGTCGCCACGCGATCACTGCAAGAGGCGATGCACGGTCATCGCCTGGCCGTTCCCCTTCACGGAAATGGGTTGATGCTCCGCGAGCTCCGGCTGGACGGTGAGGGCGGTGCGCACCCGCTCGGTCATCAGCACCTCGCCGCGCGCGGCCGTGGTACACAGATGCCATGCGTGATTGACGGCGTCGCCGATGACCGTGAACTCCAGCCGGCGCTCCGAGCCAATGTTGCCGGCGAACACTTCACCCCGATCCAGTCCGATCCCTATCTGAAGCTCGGGCCGGCCGATGGCACGCCACTTCTCGTTCAGGACTTCGAGCTCGTGCATCATCTGGGCGGCCGCGCGCACAGCCCGGTCTGCATCGTCAGGATGCTCGATCGGTGCGCCCCACTGCGCCATCAACGCGTCGCCGATGAACTTGTCGAGCATGCCGCCGTTACGGAATACGCATTCGACCATCGCCGTGAAGTACTCGCTGAGCAGTGAGGCGACGTCGTCGGGTCGCATGGTTTGCGAGAGGGCGGTAAAGCCGCGGATGTCGCTGAAGAGCACCACGACCGTGCGCTTTTCGCCGCCCAGCTGAACCGCGCCGGGCTCACGCGCTATCCTCGCAGCCACGGCCGGGGCAAAGTATCGCTCGAAGTTCGAGCGTATCAGCGCCTCTTCCTTGATCCGCTGAGCAAAGGCGCCATTCTCGAGCGCTACTGCCGCGATCGCCGAAAAAGCCACCAGAAAGTCGAGGTCCTCGGCGTTGAACCGATGGGTACTGGAGAAATTGTCGACGTACAACACGCCTAACGGCTTCTCCCCGCTTCCGGCCAGTGGTGAGCACATTGCCGAGCGAACACGCTGTGCGACGATCGATTGCCCGGTGAAGCGCCCGTCCTCGGGCGCGTTGTCGGTGAGAATCGCCACGCGGTCGTCGAGTACGGTACGTGCAATGGACTGTGGTACGGGCCGGTCGACCGTTCCCCAGCGGTCCCGTGATATGCGCGGAGACAGAGTCCCATCTTCTTCGGCGAGCACCACCGCCACGCGATCGACGTCCATGATCTGAAAGAGAAAGGCGGTGATCTTCTCGAGGAGCACGCCGGTCTCCTCGGTGCCGCCTAACCCGCGGGCGACCTCGAGTAGCAGCGCCAGCTTGCGCGCGTTGAGATCGGAGGCCGGAGCGCCGGTGTCGCCCCGCCAGCGCGCGCCATCGGGCAGTTCCCCTCCCGTATGCGGTGGCAGTTCCTGTCGAGTCAGCGAGCTTTCGTGCGCCGGCGCGGTGACCCGCGTCGTGCTGGCGTCGGCCGCCGGCTCATCCTCGACCTCCACCACCTGAAAGGCAACCTCGCCGAAGATGACCTTGTCGCCGGGGACGAGCGTGGACTCGGTGATGGGCGAGCCGTTGACCAGCGTGCCGTTACTGGAGCCCAGGTCGCGCACCCACATTTCGTCGCCATTGCACACTAATTCGGCGTGACGGCGCGAAACCGTTGCATGAGACAGCGGCAGGTCGCAGCCTAACGCCCGCCCGATGAGCGTCGGAGCGTCCTCCCGCAGCTCGATGAACCGTCCGCCATCGTCGGCCACCAGTCGAAAGCTCACTACACCCCTCCGGCCAAGGCACCCGCCGTTGCGCGCCGTGCCTGCGTTATTGCCGTAAGCATTGCCCTCGCTTTTGCCTCCGTTTCCTCCCACTCGCGGGCGGGGTTCGAATCGGCCACGATTCCCGCGCCCGCCTGCACCGTGGCCCGCTCCCCGGCGAGCACACAAGTACGAATTGTAATGGCAAGGTCCATGCGCCCGTCCCCGGCGGCAATGTAGCCGAGAGCGCCGGCGTATGGACCGCGCCGGCCCGGCTCCATCTCGTCGATGATCTGCATCGCCCGCACCTTGGGTGCTCCGGTCATGGTTCCCGCCGGAAATGTCGCGCGGAACGCCTCGATCGCAGAGGTGTCCCCGGCGATCTCGCCCTCGACCTGGCTCACCAGATGCAGCACGTGGCTGTAGCGCTCTACGGTCATGAAATCGGTCACCCGAACCGAGCCGTATCGCGCCAGCCGCCCCACATCGTTCCGTCCGAGATCCACGAGCATCACGTGCTCCGCGCGTTCCTTTTCATCGGCGGACAGCTCGGCCGTCATTGCCGCGTCCTCGTCAGGCGTGCTTCCACGCGGCCTGGTGCCGGCAATCGGCCGCACCGTCACTTTGCCATCGGCAACGCGAACGAGCAACTCCGGCGAGCTGCCGACGATCTCCATCCCGTCGAGCACCAGGTGATACATGTACGGCGACGGATTGAGCACCCGAAGTGCGCGATAGAGAGCACTGCCCTCGAAGTCGCGGGCCACGTCGATCCGGCGCGACAGCAGAGCCTGAAAGCAATCGCCGGCAAAGATGTACTCCCGAATGCGCTCCACGTCGCGCTCGAAATCGGCTCGCGCATACGTCGATGTGCCCTCCGCCGCCGGCGCTCGAGCGTCGAGCTCCAGCGGCGGAAGCACAACAGGCTCGCGCAGCCGCGCAATGAGCGTGTCGATCTCGTACTCGGCCGCCTCATATGCCTCGCGAACAGCCACCGCGTCACCGGCGGTGGCCGCGTCGATCGGCACGGCTACCACCACGCGAGCCTGCGACTTGAGATTGTCGACGATCACCAGCGCTCGCGTGAAAACCAGCAGCGCGTCAGGCACATCGAGAGTGCGCGGCGGAGCGTTCGGAAGCCGCTCGAGCAGCCTGACGACATCGTAGCCGAAATAGCCGACCGCGCCGCTCCAGAATGCGCCGAGCTCGGGCACATCTGCGGGCGTGAACTCCGTGAGGCGGCTTCTCAGCGCGGCGAGCGGATCGGCGAGCTCGGCCGATCCATGCCAGCCGAGCTCCGGCGTCCACTCGTCGACCACACGATCGTGCAGTCGCCAGGCACGACGCGGCTCCGTGCCCAGAAAGGTGTATCGCGCCCACGTCTCGCCGCCGGCCGGCGCGCTTTCCAGCAGGAACGCGAACGGATCGCGCCGCACCTTCGCGAAGGCGGACACCGGTGTATCCGCATCGAGCAGACAGTCGCGCCAAACGGGAACGAGCGCACCGGCGGTTGCCTGGCGCTGAAATCGCTCGAGCGTCGTCACGCCTGCGCTTGCCGGGGCGCACCCCGTTCATGAGATTGGTCCGCCATGTCTCGTTCAGTCGCGGCGTTCACGGCCGCGGGTCTCGCCGCGCTTCTGGGCGTGGTGCCTTCGACCGCCGTTGCACAGCAATGGAATGATGAGCGCTCACTGGCGCTCGTTACTCGCGCCACCGAATTGCGCGACCGCCAGCTCGCAGACACCGCACTCATCGACTATCGCGCCACGGCGCATGGTTATCTCACGTTTCTGGCCCAGCTCGGCGAAGGATTCACTGAGCCGCCCAGGATCGTGAAAGCCGATGAGCTCGCGCTGGAAGTCTACTGGCGCGCCCCGAATCTGAGCAAGCAGCGAATCGTCGGGCGGCGCGACACGTTGCTCCTTCCCACCGACATCAACTATCACCGCGATCACCTCGGAATAGTCCAGAACAACTTTCCGGACATCATTCGCCTGGGCGAGGGCGACGAGGTCGCCGACGTGCCGCACCCGCTCTCGATCGCGGGGATCACCGCCTATGACTTCTCCATCCGCGACTCGCTGACGCTCGAGCTCCCCGATCGCGCAATCCGGGTGACGGAGGTGCTGGTCCGGCCGAAGGATGACCGGATGCCGCGGCTGATCGGAGCGATCTACCTGGACCGGGGGAGCGGTGAGGTGGTGCGGATGTCGTTCAACTTCACCCGATCCGCGTTTCTCGATAGGCAGCTCGAGGACTTGTTCATCACGATCGAGAATGCGCTGGTCGGCGGCCAGTACTGGCTGCCCCGACGGCAGGCGATCGAGATCCGTCGCAGCGGTACCTGGCTCGACTATCCGGTACGCGGCATCATCCGCGGGCGCTGGGACATCTGCTGCTACGAACTGAACGTGGGCCTCGATCCGAACTTCTTTCAGGGGCCGGAGATAGTGCAGGCGCCGGTTCGCGAGCGCCTGCGCCACCGATGGGAGGGTTCGGTTCTCGACGGGCTGCCTGACGAGGTACGCGCCGTCGCCGATGAAGATGTACGCCGCGTGCAGGAGGAGGCGCGGCAACTCGTAAGGCAGCAGGCGCTTTCGCGGGCGCGCGGAGCGACGATCTCCGCCCGCCGCCTGAGCGATTTCGTCCGCGTCAATCGCGCCGAGGGGCTCGCGCTCGGCGCCGGAACGACGCTGCGCCTCGGCAGCGGTGTGCGGGCCGAGATCGCCGGCCGATGGGGATTCGCCGACGACGAGGCGAAGGGCCGCGCCGCGCTCGTTTGGGAGCGCGCTGACGGCATCGGTGTGGGAGCGTTCGGCGAACGCGCGTACCGCGAAGCCGGGGATGTCGCCGAGGTCTCTCTGGTGCGCAACAGCATTGCCGCGCAGGAGCTCGGTAGCGATTACACCGATCCCTTCGATGCGCGAGCGGTTGGTGTCTGGCTCGCTCTCGGGGAGCGCGCGGGATTGCACCTGCGCCTGGAGGGCGCCGTCGAGCGCCATGGCAGATTGGCAGTGAATGCGTCGCCCAGCTTCGGCGCCTACGAGCCGGTGATTCAAGCGTGGTCGCTCGATGCCCGGCGGCTCTCGCTCACCATGGAACGGCCGCTTCGCGCGGGACCGTGGGGGACGGCTATTCGCGGAGATGGGGAGCTTCGGGCACTTCGCTATTCCGGGCGCGACACCGTACTCGCGGGTGAGCCCCGGTGGCTCGCTCGCGCGTTCGCGAACCTGGAGGTGGAGCGACCGTACGGGACCGGCCGGCTCGTCCTGCGAACGCTGGCGGGTGCAGTGGATCGCACCGGCGCGGTGCCTCCGCAGGCGTTGGTGTACCTCGGAGGGCCAATCTCGGCGCCCGGCTACGACTACCACTTCTTGGGTGCGCCTCGAGCGTTCTCGCAGCGGGTCGAGTGGCAGGTGCCGGTTCCCGTGCCGGCCGTGCCCCTCGGACGCTTTGGAGGCACTCCGGCGACCGCGACCCTCGCGCCGTTCGTGAGCGTGGCCTGGGCGGGTGGCCAGGGGGCAGGCCCACGCTCGGGGTGGTATCCCAGCGTGGGCCTCGGCATGCTCGCCTTCTTCGACCTGCTGCGCATCGACGTGGCCCGCGGGCTGAACGATGGGCGCTGGAGCTTTTCCCTCGATCTCACGCGGGATTTCTGGCGAATTCTGTGATCCACGGATGCTGACCTGCCGAGTCGTGAGCTGATCCGGTTCGCTGCGCATCGTTCCGTGACGGCGGAACCCCACGGACGTCCTCAGATTGAAGCTCCGCGCTGGTCCTTTGAGCATCCCGCCTTGCCCCATGCCCCGCACCGACGCCCGAGAACTCTGGATCGTCCCAGCCCTCCGTGCGCATCTCACGGAAGAGCAGTTGTTTCAGCTCGCCGGAAATCCGCGCGACGGCTACTGGCAGACCATTGTCGAGCGCGAATGGATGACCGACAAGGCACTTCTCGCCGCCGTGGCCGACCACTTCGGCTTGCGCATCGCGCAGATCGATACGCTCGGTGCGCAGTCGCGGGAGCTGCTGCCGGAAACGCTGGCCCGGCGGTATCAGGTATTGTGCGTGGAATCGGGGGAAGCGTGGATAGGTGTAGCGACCGCCGATCCTAACGATCTGGATTGCGAGCGCGCGATCGCCTTCGCCACCGGCCGCAGGGTGCGCATGCTGCTCGCGTCGCCGATCGTGCTCGCCAGCCGGATCGACGAGCTCTATCGTCCCGAGAACGTCGTCGAGCGGCTGCTGGAGAACGTATCGGCCAAGTACGAGGTCGAGTCGATCAACGAGGAGATCGATGCGGGTGCGATGGATATCACCGCCGGGGGCGAGGGCGAGCGCCCGATCATGCGGCTGGTCGACTACATCCTGGCCGAGGGTATCGCACAGCGGTCGAGCGACATCCACATCGAGTCCGAAGAAACCGAGGTTGCGGTCAGATATCGCATCGACGGAGTGATCCGGCAGGTGATGACCCTCCCGCGCACCGTCGGCATTCCGCTCGTCTCGCGCATCAAGATTATGTCCGGCCTCGACATCGCCGATCGGCTCCGGCCGCAGGATGGCCGGGCGCGCGTAGCGGTGAACGGGATTCCGGTTGACCTTCGCGTATCGACTCTGCCGGCCTCGCACGGCGAAAAAGTCGTAATCCGCATTCTCGACCAGCGGGCGATGGTGTTGTCGCTCGAGAAGATGGGAATCGACGGTGATGCGCTGGTCCGCCTGCACGCGCTGCTGGATCTGCGAGAGGGGTTCGTTCTCGTCACCGGACCGACCGGCTCAGGCAAGACGACCACACTCTATTCGGTGCTGCGTCGCGTGCAGGAGCGCGCGGTGAACATCATCACCGTCGAGGATCCGGTCGAGTACCGAATCCCGGGCATCGTCCAGGTGCAAGTGAATGAGAAGGCGGGCCTCACCTTCGCCTCGGCGCTGCGATCGATCATGCGGCAGGATCCCGACGTCCTGCTCATCGGCGAGATCCGCGACCGGGAGACGGCCGGAATCGCCGTCCAGGCGGCGCTCACCGGCCACCTGGTCCTCTCGACGTTGCATACGATCGACGCGGCGAGCTCGATCACCCGTCTCGCGGACATTGGCGTGGACACCTACAAGATCGCCGCGGCTCTCAAGGGAGTGATCGCGCAGCGACTCGTCAGGCGATTGTGCCAGAGCTGCCGGCGCCCGGCCGCCGATCCGGTTCCTGGACGTTTGCGCTCGTGGATCCCGGATGTCACACAGCTATGGGAGCCGGTGGGCTGTCCCGAATGCTCCCAGACGGGTTATCGCGGTCGGCTTGCCATCGCCGAGATCCTGACCGTCACG
>DATKDD010000283.1:0-10379 GCA_035512875.1 Gemmatimonadaceae bacterium
GGCACCGGCAACCCGAACGCCGACCCCGATCGATCCGGGCCATCCGTTGCCGTTGTCGTCGGCGATCACGCTTACCTCGTGGATGCCGGGCCAGGGCTCGTCAGGCGGGCCGGAGCTGCATATCGCGGAGGGATTGCCGCCCTGGCTCCCGAACGGCTCCGCATCGCTTTCATCACACACCTGCACTCCGATCACACGGTCGGTCTTCCCGATCTCATTTTCTCCCCCTGGGTGCTGGGACGGGACGTACCGCTCACGCTCTACGGCCCGCCCGGGATCCGCGCCATGTCCGAGCATCTCCTGGCCGCGTACAGCGCCGATATCCGCAATCGCATTGATGGACTCGAACCGGCAAACACCGAGGGATACAAGGTCGTCGCGCATGAAGCCGTGCCCGGCGAGATCTATCGCGACGAACGGGTCACCGTCACCGCGGTGCCAGTCGAGCACGGCGACTGGGATACCGCGTTCGCCTATCGATTCGAGACTGCGGACCGTGTAATCGTGATCTCGGGCGATGCCAGGCTGAGCGAGTCGCTGGTTGCCGCGTGCAACGGCTGCGATGTGCTGGTGCATGAGGTCTACTCCGCCGAGCGGTTCAGCCAGCTGCCGCCTGAGTGGCAGCGGTATCACGCCCGCGCGCATACTTCGACGGAGCAGCTGGCCGACCTGGCCACCCGCGCCCGCCCCAAACTGCTCGTGCTCTACCACCAGCTCTACTGGGGCTCGACCGACGAGGATCTCCTGCGCGAAATCCGCTCGCGCTATCCCGGCAACGTCGTTTCGGCGCGCGACCTGGGACTTTACTAGCCGGTTCGCAGCTGCGCGACGTGACCCGCGCGCCCTCACACCCGTCTCCCATCCGGATCCGCACGCGTCTCCGCCTGCCGGCGGCGCTCTCACAATCCAGGAGGCCGCGATGGGACTCGGTCAATTCATCCGCAAGCAGTTCATCGATGTAATCCAGTGGACGGAAGTGGATGATGCCGTCCTCGCCTATCGATTTCCCATGCGGGACATGGAAATACAGATGGGGGCGCAGCTCGTGGTGCGCGAGACCCAGGCGGCCGTGTTCGTGAACGATGGGCGCCTCGCCGACGTCCTTGGCCCCGGACGCCACCGGCTCGACACCGAGAACCTCCCGCTTCTCACGAATCTCAGGAACTGGGACAAGCTGCTCGAGTCGCCCTTCAAATCGGACGTTTACTACATCTCGACCCGCCTTCGCCTCAACCAGCGGTGGGGCACGCAGACGCCGGTCACCGTTCGTGATTCGGAGTTCGGGATTGCCCGTGTTCGCGCGTACGGCACGTATGCCTATCGCATTGCCGATCCGGTGCGTTTTCATACCGAGGTGAGCGGCACGCGCGAGGTGTACGCCATGCAGGATCTCGAGGGCCAGCTGCGGAATCTCGCCGTAACGCGGATGAGCGACACACTGGCCAACAGCGGCATTGCGTTTCTCGATCTTGCCGCCAATCAGGTGGCGCTCGGCGAGCAGATCGCCACCGGATTGGCCGCCGATGTGGCCGAGCTCGGACTCATGCTCGAAGGCTTCGTCGTCGAGAGCCTGTCCCTGCCTGACGAGCTTCAACAACGTCTCGACGAGCGGATAGGGATGGGAATCATTGGCGACCAGGATCAGTACGCGCGGTTCCAGGCGGCCCGCTCGATTCCGATCGCGGCAGCCAATTCGGGCGGGGCGGCGGGTATTGGCGCGGGGCTCGGCGCTGGAGTCGCGATGGGACAGATGATGACCGAAGCACTCAGGCCGGTTTCCGGCGCTCCGGCGCCCAGGCAGAGCGGCACGGCGGCGCATTGCTCCAAGTGCGGCACGGCGCTTACCGCGGCCGCGAACTTCTGCCCGGAGTGCGGCACGAAGCAGTAGCCGGCAGCCGCGGCACCATCATCGCATGTAGGTGAAGCATGCCTCCATCGCGACGTCCTTCCAGAAACTCGAGACGGCCTGTTTCGCGCACTGACGACGAGGATTCCCGGCGTCGATCGGCCGCGCGCCGCAGGCCCGTCACGAGAAGGAGATCTCGCCGGAGAGCCTCTGCCGCGGCGTACGGCTCAGTCGCGCAACGGCGGTTGTCGAGATTCCGCCAGAGTACCCTGCTCGCCGTCGCGGTAACGGGACTGGCGCTATTGCTCTGGGGCGCGGACACGGGCCAGGGGCAGACACCGGCGGACACCTCGGCGGCAGCAGAGACGACATTCGTCGCGGACACCGTCTCCCCCGATTCCGCGGAGCATGTTGCCGCGGCTGTCGACGAGGCCACGAGCACCCTGCGAGAGCTCGGCCGAGGCGCCTATCGCCTGGCTCCCAAGATCGGCATCGCGATCGCACTGCTGATTGCGGCCGCCTTCGTCACGCGCGCTGTGCGTATGCTGCTGCGCCGCGCGTCGAGAAGCTGGCAGCGAGCACAGGCGGTTGCCGCTCTCGTGAGCGTGGTACTCTGGCTCCTCGCCGTCGGTGCGGCGCTCGCAATCCTCGCCGGCGATGCGCGTGCTCTGCTGGGGTCGGTCGGGCTCGTTGGACTCGCTCTGTCGTGGGCGCTCCAGGCGCCTATCGAGAGCTTTACCGGATGGCTGCTGAACTCTTTCCGGTCGTATTACCGCGTCGGTGACCGGATCGCGGTGGGTGATGTATTCGGCGATGTCTATTCGATCGACGTGCTGACGACGACCGTGTGGGAAGCCGGCGGCGAGCACAAGGCGGTGCAGGGCGCGCAGCCCACCGGGGCCCTCATCACCTTCCCCAATTCCGAGGTGCTGCGCGCCAACATCATCAACTACACACGCGACTTTCCGTACGTGTGGGACGAAATCGTCGTCGGCATCAGCAATGAGAGTGATCTGCCGCTCGCGATGGAAGTCGTCCGCGATGTGGCGGAGAACACCGTCGGCAGGGAGATGGCCGTTCCGGCGGCTGCGTACGCCGAGCTCCTCCGCCACGCACGACTCGCGCACGAGGTGTCGGACGGGCCACAACTCTACGTCTCGCCGACGGACGCGTGGATGAACATCACCGTGCGCTACCTGGTGCCTGCCCGCCAGCGGCGGAAGGCGGCCAGCGATCTTCATCAGGCAATCGCCGAGCGACTGGCCGAACAGCCATACCGCGACCGGATCAAGCCCTCGTACCCGCGATTGGACGTCGCGGTACTCGAGCCCTCGACTCAACCGGCCAACGGCGAGGAACGGTGACCTAACGTTCGCCCTGCGCGTCTCCCAAGCGAGGCTGGCGCCGATCCGAAACTGCCGTTAACGTCCTATCCGGTGCCGCACTTCACCGCAGCCGTCCCTCACCAGATTGCCCGGATGCATTCGCTCACCCGGGTAGCGTGCGTGCTCGCCGTCGCCGCTGCCCTCGGCAACACCGCCCGGCCCGCAGGAGCGCAGCAACTTCCGGTCGGGACCGCTGAAGTCTTTCGCCGCCACGCCGACCGTGTCGTCCGCATTCAGGTTGTCGAGTCGGGTTCCGCGGCCAAATCCACGCTCGGCAGCGGATTCTTCGTGGGCGATGGGCTGGTCGTCACCAACTACCACGTCATTTCGCGGCTCGTCACCGACAGCGCACGCCACCGGGCGGAGCTCACCGACACTCGCGGTGAGACGCACCCTGTGCGGGTGCTCGCCATCGACGTCGTGCACGATCTGGCGGTCGTGCACTCCGACGCGTCGCCGCGGAGCACCTTCGACATCAAGCCGGTCGAGCTCGATCAGGGCGAGCGCCTGTACGCCCTTGGCCATCCTCACGACCTCGGCCTAACGATCACCGAGGGTACGTACAACGGCCCCTTGAAGTACGTTCTCTATCCCAAGATTCTTTTTTCCGGGTCGCTCAATCCGGGGATGAGTGGCGGGCCGGCGATCGATACCGGGGGACGAGTAGTCGGCGTGAACGTGAGCACCGCTGGCAACGAGATCAGTTTTCTGGTGCCGGTCGACCGGGTCATCGCGCTGCTCGAGCGCGTGCGTCGACCGGAAACGAGCGCCCGCTCGTCGCTGCTGGCGGAGGCCGCCCTTCAACTTCGCGCCTATCAGGACGGCTACATCGCCCGCATCTTTTCCGACTCGATCAAGCGGGTGACGCTCGGCCGCTTCTCGCTCCCAACCGAGCCGGCGCCGTTCTTCAAGTGCTGGGCGGACGCCGACCGAGATGAGGAGGATCCCTACGAATCGGTGCAGCACTTCTGCTCCACCGACGACCACGTCTTCATTTCCGGCGAGCAGTCGACCGGACTCCTGTCGCTCACCCACGAACTGCTCATCAACAAGACGCTCAATCCCTTTCGCTTTCATGCTCTGTACAGCGGCGCCTTCCAGAACGTGCTCGGCAGCGATGTTCCATTCGCCGACGCGCACGCCGTAACGCCGTACAAGTGCGAGACGCGTAACGTGCGGCGTGCCGAGATCTCGCTCCGGGCCGTGTTCTGCCTGCGGAAGTATCGCAAGCTCGAGGGGTTGTACGACGCGTTGATCAAGGCGGCGGTGATCGGCAGTTCCGAGACCGGACTCGTGACTACTTTGTCGCTATCGGGCGTCACATTCGAGAATGCCCACGTGCTGGCGCGGCGCTACCTGGAGCAGATCGCGTGGAACGACCAGTAGTCGTGAACGAGCTGGGCGCGCCGCTCACGCCCGATGCAAACGGGCATCCGCCCGCCCCGCACGATGGCCAGAGCGGGGCAAGCACTCCGCCGCTCATCGAGCGACCGGTGATCGTCGAAGTGCTCGGTCCGCATGGGCAGGTGCGCACCCGCACGCGGCTGGCGGCGCTGCCCGCGGTGATCGGCCGCGGCTATGACAGCGACGTGCTGATCGACGATCCGCACATCTGTCCGAGGCACGCGGAGCTGGTGCGCAACGATGGCGGCGTTCTGCTGCTTCGCGATCTGGGAAGCGTCAACGGCATCGGTGCGCGTACAGGCGGAGCGCGCCCCACCTCCATCGCACTTGCCTCCGGAGACCGGGTGCAGCTCGGCACCGTCTCGCTCCGCGTGCTGGAGCTCGATCATCCGGTGTCGGCTGCGACGCCGCTGGCCGCTGCCGGCAGCATAACGTCTTCGATCCTGCACCCCTGGCGCGCCCTCGCCATCTGCGCCGGCGCCTGGCTCGCGCTCGCGCTGCTCAGCTATCAGGCTTCGACAGAAGGCGAGGCGGTCGTTTCGGCGGTGCAGCAATCGGTATATACCTTCGTCGCGATCGCGATATGGGCGGGCGGGTGGGGACTCGCCACACGGATCGTCTCCCACCGGTTCCGCGTGCTGTCGCACGCCGCGTGGGCCGCCGGGCTGACGATCGTCATGGCGGTGATCGTCGCGACGGATGAGTGGCTGGACTTCCTCTTCCCGGGCGCCGGCATGGCGTCGCTGCTGACTGGCATGGGAGCGATGTTGTTGCTGCCCCTGCTCGTCGCCGGCCATCTGGAGATCGCGTCAGGCATGTCGCGCAGCCGGCGGTGGCGCGCAGCCTTCGTGGTGGGCGCCGTCGCCGCGATCTTCATTGTCGTCATCTCCCTCGGAGACGACGACTCGCGGTATACGCAGGCGCTCGACTATTCCGGCCGCCTCAAGCCACTGCCGGCGCAAATGGTGCCAACGGTTACGCTCAACGATTTCATGGAGTCGGTGGCGGAGCTGCGCGACGAGGTCGATGCGCTGGCCGAGGAGGACGCGCCGGTCACGACTCCGTCCGACGAGCCTCTTCCACCAGCTGAGCCAGCCGCTCCAGCGCCTGACGAGGACTGAGCTCGTCCACGTCGAGCTCCCGGAGCGCCGCGAGCACGGGGTGTGGCGGGGCCGCGCCGAACAGCCCCAGCTGCGGATCGGCTGCCGGCGCTGACGTGCGGCCTTCGATCAGGTGTCCGCTCTCGAGCAGCTTGAGCACCTTCCGGGCGCGGGCGAGTACCTGGCGCGGAATTCCCGCCAGCCGCCCGACCTCTATTCCATACGAGCGGTCCGCGCCCCCCGGGCGAAGCGCGTGCAGGAAGAGGATCTCGTCGCCAACCTCGCGCACCGCGACGGTGAAGTTGCGCACCGCCGCCAGCTCGTCGGCCAGTTGTGTCAGTTCGTGATAGTGCGTGGCGAAGATCGTCTTGCAGCCGATGGCGTTATGCAGGTGCTCACTCACTGCCCAGGCGATCGACACCCCGTCGTAGGTCGCCGTGCCTCGACCGATCTCGTCGAGCAGCACCAGCGACCGCGCCGTGGCGGTGTTGAGAATCGCGGCGGTCTCGGTCATCTCCACCATGAACGTGGACTGGCCGCGCACCAGGTTGTCGCTCGCCCCCACGCGGGTGAAAACGCGATCGCACACGCCTACCGTCGCCGCCGACGCCGGCACGAACGCGCCCATCTGCGCCATCAGCACGATCAAGCCGACCTGGCGGAGAATCGTGCTCTTGCCGGCCATGTTGGGGCCGGTGAGTATGATCAGCCGCGCGTCCGGCGTAAGGCAGACATCGTTCGGGATGAAGGTGTCGCGCGGCATCATCCGCTCGACGACCGGGTGCCGCCCCGCCTCGATCCATAACGCGAAGTCGTCGGTGAGCACCGGGCGCACGTACCCTTCCCGCTCCGCCACATCGGCGAGCGTGGCGAGTACATCGAGCTGCGCCACCGCCGCCGCCGCGCACTGCAAGCGTGCCACCTCGTTCCCGACGCGGGCTCGCACCTTCTCGAACAGGGCGCGCTCGAGCGTTTCGATCCGGTCGGCGGCGGTGAGCACCTTCTCCTCGAACGCCTTGAGCTCCGGCGTCACGTAGCGCTCGGCGCCGGTGAGCGTCTGACGGCGCTGGTAGCGATCGGGCACGAGCTGCTTGTGCGAGTTGGTCACTTCGATGAAGTAGCCGAACACGCGATTGTAGCCGACCTTGAGCGAGGAGATGCCGGTGTTCGCGCGCTCCTCGGACTGGATTGCCGCAATGCCATCCTTGCCGCCGTCGCGGAGCGCGCGCGCCGCATCCAGCTCGGCGTCCACGCCGATGCGGATCGCCGGCTCATCGCCGATCGCCGCCGGCGGCCGCTCGACGAGCGTGTCGGACACGGCGGTGGCCAGCTCCGCGCAGGCATCCCAGCGCGCCAGCACGCCGGTGATCACGCCTTTCCGGCCGATGCGGCGCGCCGCCTCTTCCACCGCCGGCAACCGCGCCAGAGAATCGCCTAACGCGCCGAGCTCACGGGGAGTCGCCCGCCCCGCCGCCGCCTTGCCGGCGAGCCGCTCTAGATCGCGCACACCGTTGAGCGCGGTGCGCAGCGACTCTCGCGCCAGCGGATCGAGGACGAGCGCGCTCACCGCGTCCAGGCGGTCCTCGATCGCCGTACGCGTGGTGAGTGGCATCAGGATCCACTGCCGGAGCAGTCGCGCGCCCATGAGCGTGACGGTGCGGTCGAGCACGCCGAGCAGCGTGCCTGACGTGTCGCCGCCACGCAGCGATTCGGTGAGCTCGAGGTTCCGGCGCGTCATCTCGTCGAGCGGCATGACGTGCCCGGGCCGCTCGATTATCGGCGGGGCCAGGTGCGGCACGCCGCCGGGTTGCAGCTCGCGCAGATATCTGAGAAGGGCGCCGGCCGCGCCAAGTGCGGCACCGTCGGTCTCGCTCACGCCAAAGCCGTCTAGCGAGGCGACGCGGAACTGCCGGAGCAGTTCGTCGCGCCCGGCCGAGGAATCGAATTCCCACGCCTCGCGCGTCGTCACCAGCGCGTTCTCGTCGCCGCGGGAGCGGACGGCGGCGGCGATGCCGGACGCTTCGGCGCGCACCAGCACCTCGTTGGGCGTCAGGCGCGCGAGCAGCGCCTCGAGGTCGGCTGGCGCGGTGATGGCCAGCCGCAGCTCGCCGGTGGACAGATCCACCGCCGCCACCCCGACCACATCGCCGCGCGGCTCCAGGGCGCACAGATAGTTGTTGCGTGCGCCGTCGAGCAGGTCGTCGGCGAACACGGCGCCCGGCGTTACCGTCTCCACCACCGCCCGCCTGACGATGCCTTTTGCCTCGCGCGGATCCTCGACCTGCTCACAGATCGCCACCCGATAACCCTGCCGCACCAGCCGGCGCAGGTACTCCGTCAGCGCCTTGACCGGCACGCCGGCCAGCGGCACCTCCGACGCGCCGCCGTTGTTGCGCGAGGTGAGCGTAATGCCCAGCACTCGAGAGGCGACCAGCGCATCATCCTCGAACGTCTCGTAGAAGTCACCCATCCGGAAGAACAGGATCGCGTCCTGGTGCTGCGACTTGATCTCCCGGTACTGCTGCATCAGCGGGGTGACGGTTCCCTTCACCGCGGCTCGGCCTCCACGACCATGCCGCTCACGCCGCTCGACTTCATTCTGGCAAGAGCGGCGTCGGCTGCTGCCCGATCCGTGTAGCGCCCGACGCGCACACGAAAGAGATCACGTGGCCCCGGCACGACACGGACCTGGAAGCCGCGACCGGCGAGCTCGCGCTCGACCTTGGCAGCCTGTTCGGGGCTGCTGAAGGCGCCGACCTGCACACTGAATCCGGGGGTACCGGTACCGGGCACCGCGGCGGTAGGCGCCCTGGTGGCGTCCGTGCCCGGCGTCCCAGCCGCGGGCACCGACGCTTCGAGCCGCCCCTCGGCGACCGCCGTGTCGACCTGCCCCGATGCCTGACGAGTAGGCTGGGCGCGCGCCGGTGCCGGACGGCTCGCCGGCGCCGTCGCCCCGGCGACGCGCGTGTCCGCCGCCACACCGCTGCACCGCTGCTGCAGGAACGTGACCTGGTTGCGGATCTCGATCTCCGCCTGGCCGGACGCCGCGGCGAGCTCGCGAAGCTGCGCGCATCCCGACGCGTGCTGTCCCGCATCCAGCGCCATGCGCGCCATGGTGAGCTGGGCGCGCGGACGTGCGTTGCTCGCCGGATGCTCGGTAAGTATCCGCTCGAGATGCTCCGTGGCCCGTACGCGGTCACCGCGCGCTATCTCGAGCTGCGCCAGTCGGAGGAGCGCGTCGTCGGCGTGAGGCGAGAGGGAAAACTAGACAATGACGCGCCGCAGGTCGCGCTCGGCTTCCGCCGCTGTCGGCGCCATCACGCCACGCCAGTACAGCGCCGCCGCGTACTCGGCAGAGCCGGCTGACGCCGAAGCGAGAGTGCGTTCCACCAACGCCCGCCCTTCTTCCCCGCGTCCTTCCGCCACCAGCCGCTGCGCCCGCGCGAACACCGAATCGTTGGCACGCGGTGCGTCCTGCGCGGCAACCGCCACGGGCAGGACGAGCAGCAGCGCACAGATCCACCTGACCGAAGCCATCACATCTCCATCGTCGTTATGCGGCCGACCGCCGCCCCGCGGCGCCGGACGCGCCGCACATGGTGAGAATGAGCGTCGCGATCACCTGCTGGTCGGAACTGAGCCGCGTCGTCTTGAGCGCCTCATCCGCGTCGTTGAGGGCGGCCAGAGCCGCATCGAGTGCCGGAGGGTCCCACTGGTCCACGGCGCGCGCCCATGCGTCCGCCGCTTCGCCCCACGGACGCCATGCGTTGCGCGCCACTTTGAGCAGCTCGAAATACTCGCGCTTGAGTGCTCCAGCCGGCATGCCGTGCTCTCGCAGCCCCTTCCCATATGACACCGCCAACGTCTGAACCGTTAGCGCCATCACAATGGGTACCCCGCCGTTCCGCGGCTGCTCCAGAATGTGGGGGAGCAGCGCCAGCGCGCCGGCTGCGTTCCGGGCCGCGACCAGGTCGAGGAGGTCTCCTAACGTCTCGCCGTGGCGCACGCCGACGACCGCCCCCACGGAAGCCTCGTCGATCGTCGAACCGCGGGTGTAGCTCGCCAGCTTGTCCAGCTCCGAGGCTATGGCCGGGAGGTCGTTCCCAACGACGCGTTCGAGCAACGCCAGTGCTTCAGGCGCTATTTCGACCCCAAGCTCGGACCGGGCATAATGCGCGATCCACTTAGGGAGCCGGTCGCCGGTGAGCAGACCGAACTCCACGACCATGGAGGCGTTCAGGAACGCATCGTTCTTCTTGAGCTTCTGGGCGGCGGCCATGACGAGCACGAGGACGACGTCGACCTGTGTTTCACCGCGCCGAGCCAGAGACTCGAGGTGCCGTTCGACCGCCTGACGGGCATCCTTTTTAAGCGCGCCGGCATCGCGAAAAACCACCACGCGGCGGTCGGCCATCATCGGCGGGGTCGCGAGCAGCGAACCGATGGTTTCGGCAGTGAGGTCGTCGCCGGTGCGGATATCCAGATTGAAGTCGCGCGTCCCTTCATCCACGGCGGCGGCAACGAGATCCCGCACCGCCTGCTCCTTGAGAAATTCCTCCTCCCCGTGGAGGAGATAGACCGGCGCGAAGGCCTTCGATGTGAGGGACTTTCGAAACGCGCGCTCGGCGGGGGAGGCGGACATGG
>DATKDD010000284.1:0-5820 GCA_035512875.1 Gemmatimonadaceae bacterium
CGAGTACCGGATCCTGCTCAGGCGGTTTGCGTGACGCTCCGCCCCAGCATTACACGGCGTCGTCGAGATTCTGCTGAAGCTTGCCGAAATTCTTCTGGATCTTGCCTTCCACTTCCTTCCCCTTTGCCTTGGCCTGCTCGCTCTCGTCATTGAAGGCATCGGCGGCGGTGCCGCGGATCTTGCCTTCGACTTCCTTCATGCTTCCTTTCACCCGGTTTTCCAGGCCGCGATCGCGGAGATCCTTCTTCTTGTCGTAGTCCGCCATGGGTCGATCCTCCGTCCTTTGGGATATCGTTTGCGCCAGGCGTGCCAACTCGCACGATCCGAGGCGTCACGATTCCAAGGCAAGGGATGTGCCCGCTGCGTGGCGGACTCGTCCGGGCAGCAGCTGAAGCCGCGCGTCCTCATTGAGGCTCGGATGTTGCCGCCGCTCGCGCGCACTGACAACGTTTCGCATGCCTCGCATCCACTGATTCGTAATGCCCGATCTCGCGGAAAAGCTGCGCGCCGAGCTTGGCCCCAACTACTCTGTCTCCCAGGAGATCGGGGGCGGCGGCATGTCGCGCGTATTTCTCGCGCGCGACTCGAGCCTGGACCGGGACGTCGTCGTGAAGGTGCTTCGTACCTCCCTGGCTGCCGCGGTGTCCGCGGAGCGGTTCCGAAGGGAGATCATGGTGTCGGCAGGGCTGCAGCATCCCAACATTGTGCCGGTATTGAGCGCGGGCGCCATCGACAGCGTTCCGTTCTTCGTGATGCCTTACGTGCGGGGCGAGTCGCTGCGGGCACGAATGGAACGGGGTCCGCTGTCGATCCGGGAGACGATCTCCATCATGCGCGACGTCGCCCGCGGGCTGGCGATGGCACACGAACGCCGGATAATTCACCGCGACATCAAGCCTGACAACATTTTGCTGAGCGGTGGCGCGGCGAGCGTGACCGATTTCGGCGTGGCCAAGGCGGTCTCGGATTCGCGTCGAGGCGGTGACAACCCGCAAGGCAGCACGATGACCGGGGTCGGGATTTCACTCGGCACGCCGGCATACATGGCGCCCGAGCAGGCGGCCGCCGATCCGCATCTCGACCATCGGGCCGATCTATATTCGTTAGGAATCGTCGCGTACGAAATGCTGGCCGGCGCGCCGCCCTTTCACGGCCGCTCGGCGCAGGCGGTGCTCTCGGCCCACCTCACCGAACGCCCAAAGCCGATTCGCTCCCGCCGATACGACGTGCCCGGCCCGCTCGTCGCGCTCATCGAGTCCTGCCTGGAGAAGGAGCCGGCGCAGCGTCCGAGGACGGCGGCGGAGATCGTACGTGCGCTGGAGACCATCGACGTGTCGAGCGGCGCCTTCAGCGCGGCAACGGACCGCTTGCGGCGCGAGTGGCGCCGCTATGTGCCCCACGCGATTCTCGCGATCCTGATGATCGCGGCGGTCGCATGGGGATTGGGTGGAGGCGAGCCGGAGGCGCCGGCGACGGTCCCCGCGGCCTCGGTCGCGCCGCCGCGACCGGCCATGTCGCTGGCCGTGCAGCCCATCCGCGCGATCGGCGGTGACGCGCGGACCGCGGCCGTTGCCGAGGGCCTAACGGCAGAGCTGGCCGCACGATTGAGCCAGGTGCCGGGGTTCCGCATCACCTCTGGAGAGCGCGCCGGAGCGGCGGACTCCATGGCCGCGTCGAGCCCGCTGCCGAGTGCGCGCGAGGCCGAGCTGATCGTGGATGGCACGGTACGCCAGGAGCGCAACCGGCTGCGCGCCAGCGTACGCATCGTAAGCGTGCGCACCGACTCGACGTCGTGGGCCGGTGTTTACGAGGGCTCGACGGACAGCGTGTTCGCATTCCAGAGCCGGATTGCCGAGGCTGCGTCCGCGGCCCTTCGTGGAGTGCGGCCGGGCGGCTGACCCCGCCGCGCCGTGGTTACAACGCGCCGCGGGTCGGTGCCACGCCTTCAACCTCCTCACGCGGATCGGGGGAGACTGGTGTGAAATCTTCACCCGGGTTCACGAACCGGTCGCGTTCCACGCCATACTGCCTGTCGTAGAGCTGCCGGTAGCGGCCGCCCTGACCGACGAGCTCCTCGTGGGTCCCACGCTCTACGATCTCTCCGTCCTCGAGCACCAGGATCTGATCGGCGCTCTCGATCGTCGATAGGCGGTGCGCGATCACGAAGGTGGTACGACCGCGGCGCAGCGAGCGCAACCCGTCACGGATCATCGCTTCGCTCTCGCTGTCGAGGCTGGAGGTCGCCTCGTCGAGTATCAGAATGCGCGGGTCGGCGAGGATCGCCCTTGCGATCGCCACACGCTGCCGCTGGCCGCCCGACAACTTGACTCCTCGTTCGCCGACGATGGTATCGTAGCCGAGCTCGAACCGATCGACGAACTCGTCACAGTGCGCCACGCTCCCGGCCGCGCGCACCTCGGCATCCGAGGCGGCCGGATTCGCGAAGGCGATGTTCTCGCGGATCGTGCCATCGAACAGAAAGTTGTCCTGCATTACGACGCCGAGGTGTGCGCGATAATCCCGAAGTCGCAGCGTCGCCAGGTCCCGTCCGTCGGCCAGGACGCGGCCCGATCTGGGCCGATTGAAAGCCATGATCAGGCCGATCATGGTGCTCTTTCCCGATCCGCTCGAGCCCACGAGCGCGGTAGTGGAGCCGGCGGGAGCGGTGAAGCTCACACCGCGCAGCACCGGCAGCCCCTCTGTGTACTCGAAGCTCACCCGGTCGAACGCCACCTCGCCGTCGAGCTCCGGCACGGCGTCTCGTTGCACGTCCTGCTGGTCCTCGGTCGTCATCTCGCGGATTTCGCGAATACGATCGAGACCGGCGAACGCTTCGCTGATCTGCGTGCCGATCGATGCGATCTGCACCAGCGGAGCCGCAACGAGTCCGATGAAGAAGATGTACATGACGAAATCGCCGAGCGTCATGGTGCCGTTGAGAATGGCCCGTCCGCCGACGATGATCATGAGAACGCCGATCAAGCCGATGATCACCGTCGACGCGGCGCCCACCATCGACGTGCCGGTGATGGACCGGCGCACGTTTTCGAACAGCCGCTCGACTCCACCCCGAAAGATCTTCTCTTCGCGCTGCTCGGCGACGTAGACCTTGAGAATGCGAATTCCCCCTAGCGATTCGGCCAGTCGCCCGGTCACCTCGGCGTTGATCACGCTCCGCTCGCGAAAGATCGGGCGCAGCCACTTGAACGCCACCGCCATTATGCCGCCAAACACCGAGAGAATGAGCAGCGTCGCCGTCGTGAGCTGCCAGTTGAGATAGAAAAGCACACCGAGAGCGATCGTTGCGGTGAGAATGCCGCCCGTCAGCTGAATCAGCCCGGTTCCGACGAGATTTCGAACTCCCTCGGCGTCGGTCATGATCCGGGAAATGAGCACGCCCGTCTTGGTCGAGTCGAAATAGGCGGTGGGCAGGCGCAGCACGTGCTCCTGCACCCGCGCGCGCATGTCGGCGATGGCACGCTGCGCCGCGACGCTGACCACCTGCGAGATCCCGAACGAGGTGATCGCCTGGATGAGCGACGCCACGCCCGCAGCGATCGCCAGAGGCAGGAGGAGCTCGCGTCGCCCCTCCCCGATGACGTCGTCGATGAGGAACTTGGAGCTCGCCGGCAGCACGAGACCAGACAGCCGGTTCACCAGCATCAGGGCGAGCCCGATGCCGAGCGAGGCGCGATGGTGCGAAACCAGCTCTGCAGCCTCGCGCCACGCCCGATTCATGTCGATTTTCTTTTTTTCCTTCTTCCCCTGCTCCGCCTTCACCATTGCACGCCCGGTCCGAGTCACCGGAAATATCGACCGGTGTGCGCAATGGCGATACAGCCCGGGGCGGCTTTCTCAGCCTTCGGCGCTGCCGTTTGGCGCTGTGACTGTTGGCTCGCAGGTACCGAACACATGGTCGTAATCGATCGGGCCGGCGAGGCGCCAGGCGCCCGCATCGCGATCGCCGCTGCGTATGAACTTGAGCACCATGCTGTCGCGAAAGAAGGCGAACTCCTGCCCCTGTGGGGTGCAGCTTCGAACTACGGCGTGTACGGCAGCGGTATCTCCCAGAGTCTGAAATCCATGCGTCGACAACACAACGCGGCGACCGGTGTCATCCATCGAAGCCATGATGTCGGGCTCGGCACGTTCGAGCTGGCCAGCCAGCAGCGTATCCCACGACGTCGGCCCAGGTGCGAGCGCGATTCCGGCGCGCGCGGGACTTGTCCGCAGAATCGCCTCCCGAAGGGTGGTGCTGAGCTCGCGCGCTGCCGCGGTTGCCAGCGAAACGGAGTCGGCCTGCTCCCTGCGGGCAGACCCGTTATCAGCGTCGGATTGGCAGGCCAGGACGGCACCGAGCGTTGCGAAAGCGACTGCTGAGCGCACTAGAGCTTGAAAACGCATCACGACCGTGATTGAGGGGTGCGTCGGAGCCATGCGAGAGTCGCGCCACACTCGTCGCTGAACAGGAAAGCCGACCGCAGATGCCGCAGATGGCGCACACATCATCGAACGAGCGCGGTGCTCCTGTCGTCTGCATCTTCTCTCGCTTCGTTCCGATCCGGTGAATCCCCACGTGCTCCCACACATACTGGCCATTCTGATCCTTCCGGTTACCGTCCTGGTCGTGGTTCCCGGCTGGATTCTTGTGACGTTTGCCGCGCGCGATTCGCGCTGGATGCCGGGAAGCGCGCTCCCGTCGCTATTCCAGGGGTTCGGTGTGCTGATCTTCGTCGCCGGGTTCATGATCTTCGCATGGTGCATCGTGCTGTTCGCCCGGATCGGACGCGGTACGCTCGCGCCCTGGGATCCCACGCGGCGACTCGTCGTGGTCGGACCCTATCGTCATGTACGCAATCCGATGATCAGCGGGGTGGTCGCGATGCTCGGCGGAGAAGCGCTACTGTCGGGATCGCTGCTCATCGCCGGGTGGCTGGCGCTCTTTCTGCTCATCAACCACGTCTACTTCCTGATCTCCGAGGAGCCGGGCCTCGCCAGGCGGTTCGGCGAGAGCTACGACGAATATCGGGCGGCCGTACCACGCTGGATTCCCAGACTCAGGCCGTGGCCGGGCGGTAGCGGGGACTGAACGGCAGTGCGCCGCCGCCAAACGAAGGCGGCGGCGCAGGGGATGCTCGGATCCTGCCGCTTACGGGTGCGTGCCCAGTGCCGGCGCCTCCATCTCCACCTCTATGCCGCCGACGAACCGTGCCACGAAGTTATAGATCGCACACGCGATCGCGGTAAAAATGAAGCCGATCACCGCGTAAAGGATCGGAAAGAGTATCGCCAGTCCCATTCCGAAGCCCATCTCGTCAGGCGCCATCGCCGCGCCGATCAGGAAGAACGGCACGAAGATCAGTCCCATAAAGCCATACAGGGCGCCAACTACCTTGGCGGTCTGACCGATACCGAAACGGCGGATCTGCTGCGTCATGGTTTCACCTCGAGGCGGAGGGACGGAGGAGCAGCTGTTGCAGTGTACCGGCCAGGAATCGACCTAACTCGCACGAACAGTATACGTCTGACCTGCCCCGGGGTCCAGATGCGGCCAAACCGTGCCGGGGCGTCTTCGGGACAGCAGGCTTCCCATCGACTATCCGGGAGTCTCATCAGGGGGGCTGACCGGCTTCCCGGCCGCCATCGTGCAGCAACGTGACGGCGGCAAGGTGCCCCGTGACGTTGCATAACGTCTTGAAGACGTCGGGTACCAGGTCGAGTGCGATCAGCACGCCAATGCTCTCCGGCGGAATGCCGTGGGCGGCGAAGAAGGGCGCCACGATGAACAGGCTGCCGCTCGGAATCCCCGGAACGCTGAAA
>DATKDD010000285.1:0-2573 GCA_035512875.1 Gemmatimonadaceae bacterium
ATCGTGGAACTGGCGCGCAACCGGCCTGACAGCGCGCTTCATTTCGCTTCTCGCGCGGCGGTGTTTCCGCAGGAAGTGCTGGTCCTCTCGCTGCGCGGCGATGCGTACCGTGCGCTCGGCCAGCGCGACTCGGCGAAAGCGGTGCTGCGCAGAATTCTCGCCGCGGACTCATACGGCGCGGAGGCACAGGAGGAGTGGCACCGCGCACACATACTGCTGGGGGACCTCCTGCTCGCCGAAGGCGACACAGCGGGTGCGCGCCAGGCGTATCAGACGCTGGTACAGCGCTGGCGTGAGGCGCCGCCAGCGCTGCCGGATCTCGTGGCGGCACGTGCGCGGCTGGTCGCCCTTGGCGGAACGTCCGACCGATAGATAGGCGCGCCCCGGGCGCAGGGCCGGATGGGAGCCGGCGCAGTGGCCGCTGCGCGGGGCTCAACCTGCTCCAGGTAGATGCCTGACTCACGAGGTAGTACGGGACGGCAGACTCCGCCAACTTCCCCGAGCCGCGGGGTGTCAGTGGGGCTTGGGCTTACCCGCCACCGTTTCGGCAACGACTTGAAGTAGCGAGGCGGCGGTGAATGGCTTTCGGAGGAACGCTGCACTCTTCGCGCGAACCTCGCCCCGCAGATCCGCTTCGGAGTATCCGGACGTCAGGATCACCTGGAGGGCGGGGTACATCGCTCGAAGGCGTTCCTTGAGCTCGATCCCTCCCATGTCCGGCATGATCACATCGCTCAGGACCACGTCGACCGTGCTTTCATGGCTCGCCGCGAGCTCGAGCGCGGCGCGGCCGTTAGGTGCCTGCAGCACCGTGTAGCCGCCGCGCTCGAGGACGCGACGCGCGAGGCAACGCACCGACTCGTCGTCTTCCACCAGCAGGATGACTCCACCGGCTGGCGGGGAAATGCGGGTCGCGCGCCGGGTAGTCACCGGCACGTCAGGCGCGGTTTCCGAGAGCGGAAGCAGCACCTGAAAGGTGGTGCCACTATCCGGCGAGCTGTTCACCATGATGTGCCCGCCGCTCTGCTTGACGATGCCGTAGACGGTGGAAAGGCCCAGTCCGGTGCCGGCCCCCTCCGCCTTGGTCGTGAAGAAAGGCTCGAAGATCTTGTTCAGAACCTGCGGGGTAATTCCGCAGCCGTTGTCCCGGACTCTCATGCGAGCATAACGCCCCACTTCGACATGCCACGGTATCGCATCGGCGTCTGCCTTGGACAGATCCACCGAGTCGAGTTGGATGTTGATGGTGCCCGTGCCTTCGATCGCATCCGCAGCGTTGACGACCAGGTTCATCAGGATCTGGTTCAACTGTCCGGGGTCGGCCCATACGATCGCATGTTCGCCATCGGAATCGACGCGAAAGTCGATGCGCTCCGGGATGAGGCGCCGCAGCATCGGTTGGAGGCTCAGTGCCGCAGCCGCCAGATCGACGCTTTGCGCCTCGAGCACCTGCTTGCGGCTGAAGGCCAGAAGTTGCCGCGTCAGCGTGGCCGCGCGTTCCCCAGCCTGGAAGATCTGAAACGCGTCCTCGCGGTGCTTGGAATCCTGCGGCAAGTCCTCGAGGAGCATCCCGGCATGTCCCTTGATGGCCGTCAGCAGATTGTTGAAGTCGTGCGCCACGCCTCCGGCAAGGCGCCCGATCGCCTCCATCTTCTGTCCCTGTCGCAGCTGCTCCTCCAGCCCAATGCGTTCAGTGATGTCGGATGAAATGCCAATGATGCCGATCAGCGATCCGCTCTCATCGAAGATCGGGGCGTCGGTGACCAGCGCAACGAAGTTGGTGCCGTCGCGACGCCTCACCTGAAACTCTCCGGTCCAGGTCTCCCCGCGACGGAGCGACTCGAGGATTTCCTCGCCGCGATGCAGACTGCTCTCTGCGGCGACGATCTCGAGTATTGTTCGGCCCACTGCCTCCTCCTGCTTCCAGCCGAAAAGCCGTTCCGCCGCGCGGTTCCAGTACGTGACCCGACCCTTTATGTCGGTGGCGATCACTGCCTGGCCCACGGCGTCGAGCAGACTCGCCTGGAAGCGCAACCGCTCTGCCGATTCTCGATGCTGCTCCTCCGCCGCCAGTAGCTCGGTAATGTCGGCACATACCGCTATGCGGCCGCCGGGAGTGCCGTCCGGCTTGATGGCCGGAGTGACCGTGGCTCGCAGAACTGCAGAGCCGCCGCTCCTTCGACGCACGCGAAGTGTGCCCTCCCAGCGACGTCCGGCGCGCGCCGTCTCTCGAGCCTCCAGCGCCGAGTCGATGCTCTCTGGCGACACTATCAGCCTCAGAACTTCGGTGCCCATGACTTCGCTCGCCGAGTAGCCCGTCAATTCTGCGATGGCGCCGTTCCAGTATGTGATCCGGCCCTGATCATCGACGGCACAGACTGGCTGCCCCACACACTCGAGAAGCGCGGCCTGGAGTCGAGTCCGCTCCTGAAATTCCCGCAGCTCGGTCACATCCCGATCGTCGGGATCCTCGCCCACGAGCGGTATGCGATTACTCTGTGCCGTCATCGGTCGGTTGGACGGGTCGGAAGATCTGCCATTTCGAACCATTCGATGCAGGGCATGGATCCAAC
>DATKDD010000286.1:0-4668 GCA_035512875.1 Gemmatimonadaceae bacterium
CCCTGAGGTGCTTCCTCGCGCGTGCCGAAGATGTTCCGCAGATCGCCGTCGAAGTGCGTCGGATCCTCCAGCGGGAACGCCGGCTCCGACATGGCGTAATGATGCGCCACCGTATGATGAATGTGCTCCACCGGCAGATCGTCAGGCGTTGGTAATGCTGCTTCGGGAACCGTATCGCCGATCTCCCGCGCCAGGCGGTCCACATACTGGAGCTTGGCAAGCGCCGGCCAGCCGGCGTAGATCGCGCTCCAGTCGCAGTCGGGAGTCAACCACACCGCAAACGACTCCGCAAAATCCTCGTCCGGGTGCTTCTGAGCATACCAGCCGAGGATGTGCCGCACGTGGTCGCGCGAGAACGGATCGACGTGAAACCGGTCACGGTATGGCCGGGAGTAAGGACCGAAGATCTGCCGCCAGTCGGCACGATCGTACAGGCGATAGGCATAGTTGTACGCGTGTCCGGCTTCGTGCCGAAGAAAGCGCATGCTGTCGAGCTCGCTCTCCACGTCACCGGCAAACTCTGCTTCGATGCGACGGAGATGCGGATCGGCAAGGTAGAACGGCACGCCAATGATCGGTGTGTCGGATGGGCAGCCCCACTCATCAGTGAGGAAAACCGGAGGATGAAAGCGGAGTCCCTTGGCCTCGAGCTCGGCGTAGAGCTGCTCGACCAGCGGCGCGACCGGCGTGCCGTCCACGGACAGCCCGAGGTCGGAGATTCGCTTTTCCAGTAACGCGCGTCGCGCGTCGGTCCACTCCTGCTCGGTGCTCACGAGTCCGCCAAGAGGCAATCTGTAGGCCGTGAACGGGGTGACACGGCAAGCGATGCCCCGGTCGCGTCCTTGCAATAGTTTGACATCAGGCTCTTCGTCGCTCTGCTCGCTCAGCGCTCCCAGCATTCTCGAATGCCCATGCGGAACATCGACATACGATTCATCGTCGCCGTAGCGTACGCAATACTGACTGCCGCGAGTCCCGCCATCGCACAGAGCACGCGTATCGGAATCATCGACGTATATGGCGCGAGCACCGTTGGAAGGGACGCCGTTCGGAAGGCGCTGGCGCTGTCCATCGGCGACACCATCCCCCAATCCTTCGCCGGCGCCGAGACGCGGCTGCGCGCCATACCTGGCGTCGCCGATGCGGAGGTGAGTGCTGTCTGCTGCGCTAACGGCAGGATGATGGTGTTCGCCGGCGTGCGCGAGAGTGGGGCACCGGCGCTGGAGATGCGCCCTGCACCGACAGGTACCGCCACGCTGCCTGACGCCATAATCGCGGCAGATGCCGCGTTCACCGCGGCTCTGCGTGACGCGGTGGAACAGGGGCAGGCATCCGAGGATCACTCCGCTGGACACGCCTTGATGGAGTATGCGCCCGCGCGTGCTGTGCAGCAGCGGTTCATTGAGCTCGCCGGCGAGCACGAAGCCCATCTTCGCCTGGTGCTCCGGGACTCGCGCTTTCCCATGCAGCGGGCGCTGGCCGCGACGGTCCTGGGGTACCTGCCTGACAAAAGAGAGGCAGCTCAGGCGCTCGCTCCGGCGCTGGCCGACTCCAGCTCGGCGGTGAGAAACGATGCCGCGCGGGCTCTGTGGATCATCGCCGAGTTCGCGAAGGACTCGCCGGCGATTCGCAGCCACATCCCGATCGATCCGCTGGTAAACATGCTGCAATCGCTCACCTGGACGGACCGCAACAAGGCATCGCTCGTGCTCATGGCACTCACAGCCACCAATGACTCCGCGCTTCTGGCCACACTTCAGGCGCGCGCACTGCCTGAGCTGATGGAGATGGCGCTGTGGCAATCCTCCGCCCACGCGCTTGCGCCACTCCTGGTGCTAGGCCGTATCGGCGGAGTGCCGGACGATGAGATACTCGCGGCGTGGGCGGAGGAAAGGCGCGAGGAAGTACTGAGGCGCGCGATACGCGGGTAGCGTGCGGAGTGTAAGGTGCGATTGCGCACGCGGCCCTTAACGTCGCACTTCGCACTGCGCACTGCGCAACTCACACTTCGCGGTTCATGCGCTTTCCTTTCCGCCCCCTCACATCCCCAAATACGCTCGTATCCGCGGCTCGATGCGATCCGGCGACCAGTACGGGCTCCACACGAGATTCACCGTTACATCGGTAACGCCCGGGATCTCACGTACTGCCTGCTCCGCGTTCGTCATGATCTCCGGGCCCGAGGGGCAGCCCGGCGAGGTGAGACTCATGTCGATGTTGACGACTGAGCCGTCGACCGCGACGGTGTAGATCAAACCGAGATCGAGGATGTTGAGGTTCAGCTCAGGATCTTTCACCTTGCGGAGTGCAGCCTTTACCTGTTCTTCGCTCACTCCCTCGCCTGTGGTCGAACCATCGTCAGGTTTGTTGCTGTTGCCGGCAATGCCGGGCTCGTCCTGCGCAGAGGCGGAGCTTCGCGTCGGATCATGCGGCTGCGTGTGCTCGTCTGAAGTAGACATATGATTGGAGAGCGGGGGACCAAAGACTTGAAGCGCGGACTCCCGATGTGAATTTGGAAGCGACTCCGAACCAGTTCATCTCCTTCGCAACATCCATGGCGCAGAAGGTCCGGGCAAGGGTGGCGCGGTATCCGGCGGGTCCGCGACTCTACCGGCCGAGCGATCATTAAAGGGCCAGGAAACAAGACGAGCGGCCATTTGGCCGCTCGCATCCCTTCACTCGCTTTGCCTTCAGGCAACCCGTGAGAGCGGATCGTCAGGGGCAGCGAGCCAGGCAGTCTTCTTGGCGGCCGTGCTCTTGGCGACCGGCTTGGAGCTGGTTGCCTGGGCTGCTGTTTTTGCCGCCGCCTTTTTCGTGCTGGCTTTCCTGGCGGCGGCTTTCTTCGCAGCGGCGACAGCGGCTTTCTTTTTGGCGGCAGCCGCGCGAGCGCGGGACGCCTTGGTGCTGCGCTTCGGCGCGGCCGTGTTCCAGCCACGAGCCTTGTCTGCCCTGAACGACGCGGGCATCGCGATAGCGAGCGCCGGGTCGTCGGTCACCGCAGCCGCTGCCGCATCTGCCAGATCGGCGCGCACGTCAGAAATGATTTTTGCTGGACGGCGAGCCTTCGCAGCGTGCACACGGTTCGTAAGCAGCACCACGAACATGTCCCGCTTCGGATCGATCCAGAGTGAGGTGCCGGTATAGCCGGTGTGCCCGTAGGCGGCTTCACTAAGGTGGTCGCCAGAGCCGCCCGTACCATTGGGCTTGGCCCAGCCGAGCGCCCGATTGCTGATCACCCTTTTCTCCGTGAACAGCTTAATCGTTGAATCTGCGACGATGCGGATGCCCGCGTACTCGCCACCGTTGAGCATCATTTGCGCGAACATGCTGAGGTCTGCCGCCGTGCTGAACATTCCCGCGTGTCCGGCAACGCCGCCGAGCGTATATGCGTTCTCGTCGTGCACTTCACCACGCAGCGGATAACCTCGCGGAGGTGCGAGCTCAGTCGGGGCAATAGTGTTCCGCAAGGACGCGTCGGGGCGGAAGCTGGTGGCCGTCATGCCGATAGGCCCGAACACCCGCGCTTGCAGGTATTCGTCCAGTCCCATTCCGGTCACACTCTCGACGATGAGGCCGAGCGTGATTGCGCCAAGATCAGAGTAAATCATGCAGACACGCGGACGACAGGCGAGCGGCGCCTCAACGACGGCTCGGCGCGCCTCGGCCGGTGTGTGTGCAATGCGCCAGATGTCCCGGCTAGCGGGTAGCCCCGACCGGTGAGCGAGCAGATCGCGCACCGTAATCGAATCCTTGTGTCCGCCTGCGAACTCCGGAATGTAGGACTGAACCGGCGCGTCCAGCACGACCAGCCCCTCGTCGAACAGGATCATGATGGCGGTCGTGGTGCCCACGACCTTTGTCAGCGAGGCGAGATCATACACGCTCTCGGTGACGGAGACCGAAGTTGTCTTGCTCCAGTCGAGAAAGCCGAACCCCTTTTGCCACACGGAATAACCCTTCCGTCCGACCACGACCGATGCGCCGGGATAACCGCCCGCTGTCAAACCTCGCCGCACCACCCGATCGATGGTCGCGAGCCTGGAGGCGGACATGCCGACCGCAGACGGCGCGGTAGTAGGCAGTCCGTCTCCAGCAGCGGCAACGGCGAGGGCGATAGCAGCGAGCAGCATCAGGCTTTCGTGGTCAGAGGATCGCGGAAAGCGTATTAGGTAGTGCGTCGATCAAGCGCGGACTCGGACGACGCAGCCCTGAGACGTGGGGAACGGCCAATCGCTGGGGACCGCGATCGGCAACCGGAACTGACTACCGGTACTACCGTGACCGATGTCACATGTTCCGGCAGACGAGACTACGGAACACCATAGGAAACTTTCCCATCTAGGTCAAGACGAGTTGGGGGACGGCAGGGAACAACCCCGGGGCGCTTTCGAGGCTCGACTGCGACCAGGGCGGCTTAAGTGCTTACTCCTTCTAGATTCCGCTCTTTACGGTCATCCAACGGCCCTCGAGAAAGGGAGCAACGCGAGCGATGGTGGATCTCGGAATTATCGAGGGATTCTATGGCAGACCGTGGAGTTGGGAGGCCAGGATGCGTGTCGTCCGCTTCCTGGCACCGCATGGGTACTGCTTCTATCTCCACGCGCCCAAGGGCGATCCGTTCCTTCGTCGCAGGTGGAGGGAAATGCATCCGGAGGAGGATGTTGCCGA
>DATKDD010000287.1:0-3356 GCA_035512875.1 Gemmatimonadaceae bacterium
GGGCACGCGGATGGCCGTGCAGGAGTCTGTCGGTGACTGGCGGATGGACGGCGGGCCGGCACTCGCCGGCGAACTGGCGGGAGCGGCGATCGAGCGTGCCGTGGAACTGGCGCTGAGCGGTGCGGTGCAGGGGATAGTCACCGCTCCGATCGACAAGGCGGCGCTGTTCGCCGGTGGATACGATCATCCGGGGCACACCGAGATGCTGGCCGAGTTGACCGGCTCCCGGACGGCAATGATGCTCACATCGCCTACGCTGCGAGTGGTGCTGGCAACGACTCACATCCCGCTGCGGCTGGTTCCTTCCGCGCTCAGCCGCGGCACGATCCTCGAAATCGCGCGCCTGACGCGTGATGCACTGCGCGATTGGTATGGCATCGCCGAGCCGCGCATAGCGTTATGCGCGTTGAATCCGCATGCCGGGGACGGCGGCCGGTTCGGCACGGAGGATGCAGAATTGCTGGCGCCCGCGGCGCGGGCGGCGCAGCTGATCGGACCGCTCCCGGCCGACACCGTCTTCGTGAAGGCGATGCGCGGCGCGTTCGACGCCGTAATCGCGCCGTATCACGACGTCGGGATGACGGCGATCAAGGTCGCGTCGTTCGGCAGCGCGGTGAACGTCACGCTCGGGCTTCCGTTCCCGCGCACTTCGCCCGATCACGGTACGGCGCTGGACATTGCCGGACAGGGGATCGCCGACGCGTCGAGCATGATCGCGGCAATACTGGAGTGTGCGCGACTGGCGGGTATTACCGCCGGCACCGCCGCCTGACGAGGACGCCGTGCACATGCACGCGCACGGCCACGCGCACGGACATTCGCACGGCCACGACCACGCACACGACCACCGCGATGCCGTAAGGCGGCTGCGGGTCGCGCTCGCGATAACGAGCGTTTTCCTCGTCGCCGAAGTCGTAGGGGGAGTACTATCCAATTCGCTGGCGCTGCTTGCCGACGCCGGCCACATGCTCACCGATGTCGCCGCGCTGTCGCTGTCGCTGTTCGTGGCCTGGTTCAGCCGGCGTCCCGAGACCGACAGGCGCACCTACGGCTATCTACGGTGGGAGATACTCGCCGCGTTCATCAACGGTGCCGCGCTGCTGCTTCTGTCGGCGTGGATCATGTTCGAGGCGGTCCTGCGCATCCGCGATCCGGAGCCCGTGTCCAGCGGATTGATGCTCGTCGTCGCCGTGCTCGGACTGCTGGTGAACGTCGTTGCCGCCTGGACTCTGCACCCCTCCAAGGGCGGCAGCATGAACATTCGCGGTGCCTACCTCCACGTGCTCAGCGACCTGCTTGGCTCGGTCGGAACGGTTACCGCGGCGCTCGTGATCATTTATACGGGATGGCTCACTGCCGACGCCGTCGCCTCGGTGTTCGTCACGCTGCTCATCGTTCGCGCCGCCTGGCGGTTAGTCCGCGAGTCGGTCGACGTGCTACTCGAGTCCACCCCCGCACACATCTCCCTCAGCGCCGTGCGCGCGCAGCTGGAGGCGATTCCCGGAATCGAGTCGGTGCACGATCTGCACGTGTGGACCGTGACGTCCAATCACATTGCCATGAGCGCTCATGCGATAGTGCGAGAGCCCGAGCGCCAGCAGCACGTGCTGGAGCACGCGCTGGACGCCATGCGGCTGTTCGGCATCAATCACGTGACTATCCAGCTCGAGAAGCAGGAGATGTACGAGAGGGAGATGCATCTGCATGCGTAACTCCAGGGGCTAGGGACTAGGGTCTAGGGGTCAGGGGTGGTGCGCGTCGTCAGCAATGCCAAGAGGGCGGCAACAGGCGCCCCCCTTGGCGTACCGCCCCTAGCCCCTGATCCCTAACCCCTAGCCCCTATCCCCTAGTCCCTGGCCCCAAGCCCCTTTCCGCTCATGTCCTTGCCCCTCCCGTCCGATACTCAACTCCATGATTCCCTCCGACATCTACCGCATTGAGAAGACGCGACTGGCCGTGGCACTGCGGCTGCGCGGCGGTAGTGTGATGCACGGCGTCGTCTTTGCTCAGGCGGCCAGCCAAAACGGATGGCCTGAAGAGGTTGCCGACGTGCTGAATGATGCGGATCCGTTCTGTCCGCTTCTCACTCGCGGGGGTCAGACGATGCTCATAGCCAAGGAGCACGTGCTCGAAGCCATGCCCAACGAAGGCTCACAACTCGACGACGAGCGGCACGCGACCGCGGTTGCCGCCGAAGTCGAGTTGACGCTGCAGGATGGCACCCGGCGCCGCGGCTCGGTCCTGATCCAGATGCCGTCCGAGCGCCCTCGCGTTCTCGACTTTCTGAATTTCGGCACCGATCGGTTCGTATCGCTGCACGCCAGCGGCACGGCGACCCTGATCAATCGTCAGGCCATCGCCTGCGTTCGTCCTCTCGACTAAAAATGTCAGCACTCGCCCCGTTTCTCGCGGTACTCACCAGTAGCCGCGCCGACGCGCTGCGCCTGACGACCGGTGAGGTTGCAACGCTGGAGCAGCATGGCCAGCGGCGAAGCATCACCAAGCAGCCGTTCACCCGCACGCAGCTCCTCGCGTTGCTCAAGGAGATCGCCCCGCCCGATGCCGAGCAGCAGCTTGCGCGCGGAGAGCTCGTCGAATTCTGCTACGCGGCAGGGGAGGGAGCGTACCGCGCCGAGGCGCGCGACGCCGGGGGAACACTCCGTGTCCGCATCGCCGCTGACATCACTCGCGCCACGAATGGATCCTCGGCCCACGAAACGCCGGCGGAAGCGCTCGTGGCCGGGGCAGCGTGCCCGACAGCCCCTGCAACCGCGAAAACACCAGTGCCGTCGACCGCTTCTGTTCCAACGCCGGTGGAATCGCGAGTACCTGTTGCTACACCTCAGCCGTCGCCGCGACAACTCGTGCAGGCATCGGTCGACCGTGATCCAAGCGCGCGTACGGACATGGACTCACTTCTCCGGACTCTCGTCGAACAGCGAGGGTCCGACCTCCACCTTCGGGTTGGCGAACCGCCGCTGCTGCGCCACGATGGTGAGATGCGTCGCATAGAGGGACATCCGGCACTCATCAACGAGCAGATCGAGTCGATGATCGATTCGATCATGCCCGATCGCAATCGCGAGGAATTCGCCGAATGCGGCGATACGGATTTCGCGTACGAGATAAGCGGCCTGGCTCGCTATCGCGCCAACGCCTTACGCGACCGTAAAGGTGCCGCGGCGGTGTTCCGCGTGATTCCGGCCGCGGTGGTTACCGTCGACCAGATGGGCGTGAGCGAGGAAGTGCGCAAGCTCTGCTACCTGACCAAGGGCCTGGTGCTGGTCACCGGGCCTACCGGTTCGGGCAAATCGACAACGCTGTGTGCGCTGGTGGATCTGGTGAACCGCGAGCGG
>DATKDD010000288.1:0-4627 GCA_035512875.1 Gemmatimonadaceae bacterium
TCGAAAATCAGGTGTACGATGGTACGCAAGAACTTGGATGGCGAGAAGGCAGGCGCAGGTCAGCCGGATACGATGGATCGGAGCGATGAGGTGGCGCAGAGTGCCGGTGCTCAGGGCGATGGCGCCCCTTCGGTCGATGAAGTAGAGGACAACGTGGCTGGCGGCGCACAGGAAAGCGTTGCAGTCGAGAGCCCCGCGCGCGAGTTAGATGAGTGGCGGGACCGGCACCTGCGTCTCGCGGCCGAGTTCGACAATTTTCGCAAGCGGACGGCGCGCGAGAGCGCCCAGGCCAACACCCGGGGCCAAGCCGCCTTGGCCAAGCAGCTGCTCGATCCGCTGGATGATCTGTCGCGATTCGCTCATCTCGATCCCGGATCCGTTGATCCATCGGCGATCGTGCAGGGCGTGGAGCTGGTCGAGCGCAAGTTGCTCAAGGCGTTAGGAGCTGCCGGACTCGAGGTGGTCAACCCCGTGGATCAGCCGTTCAATCCGGAGCTACACGAGGCGGTGGCGACCGAGCCGGCCCGTTCACCGGAGGACGACGACATGGTCTCTCGTGTTTTTCAGCAGGGCTACGTGTTCGGGGGACAGCTGTTGCGTCCGGCGAGGGTGGTCGTTCAGCAGTGGAACGGTTGAGCTTTCCCCGCGACTAGCCGCCAATGGCGCAGAACAAGGATTACTACGCGGTCCTCGGCGTTTCGGCTTCGGCCACGCAGGATGACATAAAAAAGCAGTACAGGCGCCTGGCGAAGAAATTCCATCCGGACGCCAACCAGAACGACCCGAATGCCGCGGAGCGATTCAAGCAGATCTCCGAGGCGTACAACGTTCTCGGTGATGCTGCCAAGAGAAAGCAGTACGACGAGATGCGCCGGCTCGGCGCGTTCGGGGACTTCGGCGGCTTTGGCGGCGGTCGGCCCAGTGGAGCGGGCTCACCGGGACAGCAGCCGTCGGGGGGAACCCGTTTCGAGCAGTTCGACATTGGGGGCCTGGGCGGGCTCGGCGACCTGTTCTCCTCAATGTTCGGAAGCGGAACCGCGGGTGCGAGGGGGGGGACGCGCGGCGGACCGCGCGCGCCGGAGCGCGGTCAGGACATCGAGATGACGCTCGAGCTGCCGTTCCGAACTGCCACGTTAGGCGGCAAGGTTCCAGTGCAGCTCGAGGTCAACGAGGAATGCCCCACCTGCAAGGGAAGCGGCGCGGCCCAGGGCGCGACGATGAGAACGTGCCCCGAATGCAATGGCCGGGGCAGCGTTTCGTTCGGCCAGGGAGGCTTTGCGGTGACTCGTCCGTGCCCGCTCTGTCTTGGCCGCGGCAACGTTCCCTCGGAACGCTGCCAAACGTGCGGCGGCAGTGGCGAGGTACGCTCCAAGCGCTCGGTGATAATCAACGTGCCGCCGGGGGTGGAGACGGGGAACAAGGTGCGCCTGACGGGGCAGGGCGGAAAAGGCCGATCGGGGGCGCGGCCCGGTGACCTGATCATCAGCTTCTCGGTGCAGCCCGACCGGTTCTACAAGCGCGACGGGCTCGACCTCATCGCGCCGATTCCGCTCAACATCGCGCAGGCGACGTTAGGATCTCGCATCCAGGTCAAGACGCTCGACGGAAAGAAGGTAGCGGTGAAGATTCCGCCGGGGACACCTTCGGGCAAGCGGTTCCGCATTCGCGGCCAGGGCATCGAGAAGAACGGCACCAAAGGCGATCTGATCATCGAAACGTCGATCGCCGTCCCGGAGCAGCTCTCGCCGGAGCAGGAAGCCGCTATGAAGGAGTTTGCCGAAGCGGGAAATCTGAAGTACTGACAGTCGCGATGCTTCGCGCGGACTACGCCGCGCGCACCGGCAGGGTCCGGCGCCCGCTCTCGATCACACCGCCCCCAAGCACGTGCTCACCGTCATAGAGCACTACCGACTGTCCCGGGGCGATCGCGGCTACGGGCTCGTCGAGCGCAAGCTCTATTTCGCTGCCGTCGATGCGAATGAGGTGCGCGCGGGCCGGCGCAGCGCGATGGCGGACCTGTACCTCCACGCCGTGCCCCAGTTGCGGTACCTCGCCAAGCCAGTTGATTTCGCGCGCGATGATGCCGCGGCCGAGTAACGCCTCACGCGGGCCGACGACTACTGCTCGATCCGCCGGGCGGATGGCGACCACGTACAGCGGGTCGCGGTGCCCTCCGGGGAGCCCACGGCGCTGCCCGATGGTATAGCGTGCGTATCCCTGATGCTCCCCGAGTACTCGTCCGTCGGTCGAGATGATCGGGCCGGCGGAAAGCGCCGGCGTGTCGGCGCCGAGCGTGCGGGCGATGATCCTGGTGTGATCTCCGTCGGGCACGAAGCAAATGTCCTGGCTCTCCACCTTCTCGGCAACGTGTGTCAGCCCGAGCGAGCGTGCGCGGTCGCGTGTCTCCGTCTTCGTCAGGTCACCTATCGGGAGAAGCAGGCGCGGGATCACCGCCGCATCGATTCCCCATAGGAAGTACGACTGATCCTTGGCCGGGTCGCACCCGCGCAGCAACCGTCGGCCGTCAGCTCGCGCGTAGTGACCGGTCGCAATGAAGTCGGCATCGAGCGCGTCGGCCTTTCGAACCAGGTCCCGGAACTTGGTGAACGTGTTGCACCGCACGCAGGGAATCGGAGTACGGCCACGCGCATACTCGTCCACGAAGTCCCGGACCACATCGCGTCCAAACGACGATTCCAGATTGAGCACGTAGTGGGGAATGCCGATCCGTTCGCAAACCCGTCGTGCGTCGTCGATCGAATCGAGCGAGCAGCACGGGCGGTCCGGCACGTCGTCTCCATAGCAGAACAGCTTCATCGTCACGCCAAGAACCTCGTATCCGGCGTCGGCGAGCACCGCGGCGGCGACCGATGAATCGACGCCGCCCGACATCGCGACGACGACGCGGCCGCGCGCCGGCGCCGTCACGAGACCGCTCCGGAGAGGCGCCGTGCCTTGGCGATGAGAGCGGGGAACAGTTCCGCTACCCGCTGCACGCAGTCGTCCGTCGTCAGGCAGCCAAGGCTCATGCGCACCGCCGAGATGGCGAGCTCGCGCGGCACTCCCATCGCCGCGAGCACGTGCGACGGATCGACACTACCGCTCTGGCACGCCGAGCCTGACGAGCAGGCAACGCCGGATAGATCGAGCGCCATGAGTAGCGACTCGCTGTCGGTGCCCGGCACAGAGATGTTGAGAATGTGCGGCGCGCGTGGTGCGCCGCTGCCGTGGATCACCGCGTCAGGCACGCGCTCGAGCAACTGGGATTCCAGCCGCTCACGCATGGCGCCGATCCGCGCACAGTCGGACTCCCGTTCCGCGGACGCCAGCTCCATTGCTCGTGCGAGCCCTACCGCGAAAGCGACATTTTCCGTTCCTGGACGGCGGCCACGATCCTGCGAGCCACCGTGGAGCAGCGGACGCAATGCCGTGCCCCGGCGAATGAACATTGCGCCGATTCCCTTGGGCGCACCGATCTTGTGGCCGCTGATCGTAAGCAGATCGAACGCCATGGTTCTGGCGTCGATGCTCACTTTTCCGAATGCCTGAACGGCGTCCGTATGGAACACTGCACCGCACGCCTTGGCTGCGTCGGCGAGCTCGCGAATCGGCTGAATCGTACCGATCTCGTTGTTCACCCAGATGACGGAGCAGATCGCGACATCCTCCCGCATCATCCGGGAGTATCCCTCGCGATCGACGAGCCCATCTCTGGTCACCGGCGCCAGGCGCTCCTCGGCCCCTTCGACGCCTGCCTCGTGCACCGCTCCCAGTATCGCCTTGTGCTCGATCGGTGAACTGACCACGGCACGGCGCCCTTCTGCCTGACGCGCCCGCCAGACCCCGAGAATCGCCAGATTGTCCCCTTCAGTTCCGCCCGAAGTGAAGCAGATCTCGTCGGAGTGGGCACCGAGGGCGCTGCCCACTCGCTCGCGTGCCTCATCTAGCGCCGCGCGCGCTTCGCGACCCCACCGGTGCGTGCTGGAGGGGTTGCCGAAACGGGTGTCGAAATAGGGCTCCATCGCCGCGCGCACCTCGGTGCGGACCGGAGTCGTCGCGGCGTGGTCGAGATAGATCGGGCGTCGCATGGCGCTTCTAATTTACTGTCGCGGCCGTCCTCTCGACATGCCTTCCACTCTATAGGGCTTTGCGCCGGGACATGAAGCCGGCAAGCGATCCGAAACTGGAAGTGCTTGCCAGTCAACAGCTTGCATCTGATCGATGCATCAGTCTACCCGCCAGATCAGCAACCATAGAAACGCCACGTAACCTAGCAGGAGCGCCAACCCTTCGAGACGTGCGAGCCGGAGGCCAGTCCGACAAAAGACCGGCAGGATCAGCGAGAGCGCGATCATCACCCACATCTCGAAGTCGTACAGCGAGTGATCGACGGCAATTGGCCGAATCAGCGGCGCGATGCCGAGCACGGCGAGCACGTTGAAGATGTTGGAGCCGACAACGTTGCCGACGGCTATGTCGGCCTCTCGTCGGATTGCGGCGATGATCGAGGTGGCGAGCTCGGGGAGCGAGGTGCCGATCGACACGACCGTCAAACCGATCACCAACTCCGAAACGCCGGCTGAGCGTGCCACCGAGACCGCGGCGCGCACCAGTAGTTCCGCGCCGA
>DATKDD010000289.1:0-2247 GCA_035512875.1 Gemmatimonadaceae bacterium
GAGTCGAGGAGCTTGAATTCACTCAGCCCCTGCAGCAATCCGAGATTGAACGTGGCGCTCCTGATGCCTCCACCGGAGAGCGCGAGCCCCACGATGTCATGGTCCGGGTGGTCGTGCCAGCTGAGCCCCGCGCCCTCCGCCCGCGCCACCGGATCGGGGTGGCTCCTTCGCTGCGAGGCGGTGGAGGCTCGAGCCGGCTCGAGCTCCAGCTTTACCAGCTCCGGGAATGAGGGCGATGCTCGGATTTTTCTCACCGGTCGTTCTCCTCTGCCTTTCGCGGCAAAACGATTCCTGCATCGCGGCCGGCCACAATATGCGTGATAATGTGCGTCCCGGTGAGGGCCACAGAGTTCGCGAGCGCATCCGCTCCTCCTTGCGGACCGGCTCGGCCATCGACACTCTAACGAGCGCAACTTCAGGAACTCACAGCCGACACGTATCCATGCGCATCAACGCACACGCCCACATCTTCAATCTGCAAACGGTGCTCACCCGCGAGGCCATCGAGATCATGGCCCGTCGCGTCCGCGAACGAGGGGTGCCGGAGTATGTCGTGGGCGCTCTCACCCGGATCCTGGACCGCCAGCTCGACCATCCCGAGTACCTGGTCGAGGAGGAGCTGCTGGAGCACTTTCTCTCCGAGATCGCGGCGGATCCCGCGTTTCAGGGGTTCGTCGCGAGCGCGGTCCATTCGCTGCCGGTGGAGATCACGGTGCTCGGCGGCGGCGTGCGGGGGTTGGGGGTGAGCGCACTGCGTAGCACCCTCGACAAGCTCTCGTCACATCTCGAGGCCAGGGACGGCGTAGGCGGCGGAATATTCGACGTGTTCGAGACGCTGCGCCTGGCCATGCAGCCGGACATCGTCAGTGTGGCCGACCGGCTGCTCGAGCACCTGCGCCCCGACGACGGGCTCATCGCGCTGATGATGGACATCACGTCGGAGTCCGAGCCGGACCGCGACCGACGCAACTTCGAGCGGCAGCTGCGTGGTACCGCCGAGGCGGCGATCCAGCGTCCGGGGCGGATCTTTCCGTTCGTGGCGATCAACCCGCGGCGGCGCGCGCATCTCGAGATTCTGTCCAGGTCGGTGGAGCAGATGGGGTATGTCGGCGTCAAGCTCTATCCGTCGCTCGGCTATTCGGTGAACACGCCTGCGATGCGAAAGGTATTCGACTACTGCATGACGGCGGATCTTCCCGTGCTGGTGCATTGCACCGACGGCGGCTTCTACCGCGATAAGGAAGCGATCGCCAACAGCGACCCCGCGATGTGGGAGCCTGTTCTGGACGACTACCCGGAGCTGCGACTTTGCTTCGGCCACTGTGGCGGGTGCCGCGGACTGGTGGGTGGCGGCACCCCGGTGCCGGACAGCTGGGCCGAGGTCGTGATCGACATGGTACGCTCTTTTCCTAACGTCTGTGCCGACCTGTCCTATCACGTCGACATGATGGGTGGAGGTGCACTCGAGACGGACTACTTCGGCACACTCAAGGCTCTGCTTGCCGATCCGACCGTAGCCGGCCGGCTGCTGTTCGGCACCGATTCGTGGCTCGTGCGCCTCAACATCACCGATGCGCACTACTGGCGGTACTTCGAACAGCAGCTTACTCCGCCCGAGTTCAGGCAGATCACCGAGGAGGCGCCGCAACGCTTTCTCGGACTGCCCGACTCGACCGGTGCCGGTATGCTCCCCAACATCGAGCGGCATCTCGCCTTTCTCGAGAGCGCCAGGGAACGAGTTGGTGCGGAGCCGGCGCCGTGGGTGAGCAGTGCGCTCCCAACTGTGACGTTCACGGCTCGGACCAGCGATCCATACTGGACGCCGAACAACCACGCGCATTTCTACACCTATCGTTATTTGCGCGACCTGATGACTCCAAGCCACGTGCAGCTCGGCTTTGCGCGCTCGGGTGCTCTGCGCCTCCGCCAGCTCACCTATTGGCAGAAGGAACACGAGTCGCCAGCGCTGTTCACCCAGCGCACGGAGTCCAACGCGCGCAAGCTCGCGGCGTTCTGCAAGGTGAATGGCGCGGTGTACGAAGGCGCATACGATGATGACGTGGCCGTTTCGCGGCTTGCCGCGGTGTTCGCCGACGGCGACCGCACCTTGACGGACATGGCGCAGTCGGTGGACGCGATCTTCAGCTTTCGTCCGGAGACCGTGTGATGCGCCTGACGACTTTCGTTGCCGCGCTTGTCATGGCGCTTCCCGGCACGCTGCCCGCGCAGGCCGATACGCTGCTGTTC
>DATKDD010000290.1:0-5328 GCA_035512875.1 Gemmatimonadaceae bacterium
AAGTGAACCTCCATTGTTCGCTCATAGTCGTCTTCCTGCATCAACTCGGGCGGGCCGACCTGAATGATACCGGCGTTGTTGATGAGAACGTCGAGCTGTCCAAAGTGGCGCTCGACGGACGACATCATCGCGTCGACTTCACCGCGAACGGTGACATCGCACGGAATGGCGAGTACATCGGCTCCACGCTCCTCCAGATCCGCCACAGCGCGAAGCAGTTCGTCGTGATCGCGCGCACAGATGACGAGTCTCGCGCCGTTATCCGCCAGCTCTCGCGCGATGACGAGGCCCAGTCCGCGCGAACCGCCTGTGATGAGGGCCACACGTCCGGCGAGGTCGAGCGTACGGAACCGGCGCGTCAACGCACGCAGGGCGAGTGCACCGCCGGCGAGTGCCGCGACGGTGGCGAAAAGGCGGCCGGGGCCGCGGTCGGATGAATCACTGTCGGGTTGCATGAGAGTACCTGGCCGCGAGCCGCGTGCCATGAGAACCGGCGGCATACGGTCAGCATACGATTCGTGTCGCTGCTACCGGCCCGCGGCACTCCCGTTGACGGTGGCGAAAGACTGCTAAAGGCGCCGCCCGAGCCGTTCCTCGCGGCCGGACCGGCCCTGACTGGCGTATCGCGAAGTCGTCAGGCGCTGCTTCGTCCTTCCAGCTCCGACTGAAGAGCGAAGAATTCGAGCAGGTCCTTCAGCGACAGGACGCCGATCAGCGCGCCATTCTCGGCAACGATCAGGCGCGAACGCCCCCCACGTCGCATCGCGTGCAGAGCGTCGAGCGCGTCGGCGTCCGGGTGGATGGTGTTCTCCACGGAGCACGAGCGCGCAATGTCCGCGACGGTTCGGTGGCGCCAGTCTTCACGCGGAAGCGTCTTCAGATCATCGGTCGATACGCAACCCGTTAGGACCCCATCATCCACGACTGGATACAACTTGTGTTGATGGCGGGCGACTACGTCGTCGACCAGGGATTGGACGCTGAGCCAGCCTGGCACCGACACCGGCTCGCTTCTAATGAACGCGCGAACGGGTTCGCCTTCGAGCGCGCGGCGAAGAAGCACCTGCTGGTACGACGCCGTGGCGGCATTGCGGACGAACATGCCGATCAACGCCAACCACATCCCGCCGATGAACTCGCCTTTGGCCACGACCATGTACACGCCAGCGACGATGAGCAGCAGCCCGAAGGCATTTCCGACCGAAGAGGCGGTACGTGTCGCGCGACGCAGGTTCTTCCATTTGTGCCAGAGCGCCGCTCGCAGTATTCGCCCTCCATCCAGCGGAAAGGCCGGCACGAGATTGAAGATGCCCAGCACGATGTTGATGGAGGCGAGATACGCCAGCAGAGCCCCGAGGGGCGCGGGCAGCGGGAGAAGAAAGCCGATGACAAACAGTAAAGCGCCGAGTGCAAAACTGGCGACCGGTCCCGCTCCAGCCATGAGGAACTCGGCCTTGGCGCTCGGCGGTTCCGAATCCATCTCTGCCACGCCGCCAAAAATGAAAAGCGTGATGCCGCGCATTGCGATGGCATTACGTCTCGCTACAATAGCGTGCGATATCTCGTGTGCCACGATCGAGACGAAGAGCCCAACCGCGCCGCCAGCACCCAGGAGCCAGTACGTGAGCGCGGCGTAGCCAGGAAGCATGACGGGGAAGAAGCTCGTCGCAAGCGACCAGGTAACGAGCACGGCGAGTATGAACCAGCTTGCGTCCAGCCGGATCTTGAATCCGTAGATCGTAAATAGGTGGATTCGCTTGCCGAACATCACAGTCGCAGGGACCGAGGGTCAGATGAAGGTTGGGGAGGCAGTTCTCCTGGGCTCCTCAAGATAACACGTGGTAGAAGAAGCGTCCGATCCGACCTGACGACGGTGCGCACGTCATGCCGTGAGCCACACGGCGCCGTCCCGCTCTTCCACCGCGTAGGTCGTTATGGCTTTCTCGGCAGGTCCGGCGCAGACTGCACCGGTCGTCACATTGAACTGCGAGCCGTGCCATGGACAGATAACCGTACCGCACGCCATGAGACCTCCGGCGAGCGAGCCGCCCTTGTGCGTGCACCTGTCGTCGAACGCACGGTAGCCGTCCTCTGCACGCGCGAGCACGATGCGGCGCTCGCCGATGTGCAACAGCTTCATCTGATCGATCTCGAGCTCGTCGCCGGTTGCCACTTGCACCTGTTCGCGAGCACTCGCTTCCAGCCGGGCCTCGCTCCACTTGCCGGCGCGGGCATAGCGGTGATCCACGCCGATCTGATTGCGATAGACGAGCGTGCCTCCCATCCATCCACCCGCGCACAACAGCGCAAAGGCGGCGGCTTCCACGCCGAGAACGACGGGATCAGGCGCGACGCCCGGCGATCCGCGTACGAACGCGGCGAGCGCAAACAGGACCACCGCGCTCAGGTTTACCACCATATGCTTTGTCGCGCGGGATTTGCCGGAGCTGTTCGGGGGCACGGTGCCCAAATAGTCGATGAAGCCCGGTATCGCCGCGAGCATGGCAAAGGCGATCCCGGCCCGTGCCAAATGCGCGCCTGTGGTCCATAGTGCCGGCTCTCCGAGCCAGCGACCGGCAAGGTCGAATGCGAAGGCACCACCGAGGAAGGCGAAGGGGAAGGGAATCAGCATGGCGTGCAGCGGGTGCCCCTTGAAACTGGCTCTGGAACGCATGGTGGCGAGGTCGAGGTCGAGGTTGCGACTTCCTGGTTCCGGCTTTCGCCGGAATGACGAATTCGCCGGAAGGGACGATTGGCGGGCGCGATGATATAGCCTTTGCAACGACCCACGGCGATACGGTTTCCCGCATTGCGCGTCGCGCGCCGGCGCATCCCGCGCCTTCACATTCTATTGCGCCGGCGCGCCGTAGCCAGCACTTTGAGTTAGGGACGGGGAGCGCCGCAAGGGCTCCCGATCCCGGCCCACCGCGTATTCTGACTCTCGCCCCAAGTCGGTGATCAGCTTCTTCGTGGCGTGCGCCGTCCTGGGCGGCGTAGTGCTCGTTCTTCAACTGGTGCTCGGCGTGTTTGGCGGCGCCGACCACGACGCGCACGCGCACCTGGACGACGGGCTGGACCTGATGAGCGTGCGGTCCATCTCGGCCGGTACCGCGTTTTTTGGCGTGGCCGGGGCCGGTGCGTCGACCTCGGGGTGGCCGCTGGTGCTGGCGCTTGGCTTGGCGATCGTTTCCGGGCTGGCCGCGTTGGTGTCAGTCGCCTATCTAATGCGAATGATGCGCCGTTTCGAGTCGGACGGCTCCGAACAGATCGAGAGTGCGCTCGGCCAGACGGCAACCGTCTACTTGCGCATTCCGGGTGAGCGTGGCGGCGCCGGCAAGGTGCACGTCCCGATGCAGGGTCGCACGGTGGAATTTCAGGCAGTCACGCCGGGCGGCGAACTGCCGTCAGGCAGCATCGTGGTCGTGCGCGACATCGTCGGGCCCGATACGGTGGAGGTCGTTTCCCAATCCGCTGGAGATTTGATCGATGGCATACTATAACGCGCTCGCCCTGCTTCAGGACGGGACCTCGCTGGGCTTGATGTCGTGGGGGGCGGTGGCAGCGGCCCTGATAGCGGTCACGCTATTCGGCATGTTGATGCTGTTCGTGTCGCGCTACAAGCGCTGCCCCAGCAACAAGATTCTCGTGATCTCCGGAAAGGTAGGCGAGGGCGAGGTGGCACGGTGCCTTTCAGGCGGCGGTGCGTTCGTCTGGCCGGTGATCCAGGAGTACGATTATCTGAGTCTCGAGCCGATACAGATCGACATCCCGCTCCGCGACGCGCTCTCCTTCGAGAACATCCGGGTGAGTGTGCCGAGTGTCTTCACGGTCGCCATCGGCACCAGCGACGAAGCGCGGACCAACGCCGCCATTCGCCTGCTCAAGCTCGATGGAGCGCAGGTGAAGCGTCAGGCGCAGGACATCATTTTCGGTCAGCTTCGGCAGGTGATCGCCTCCATGCGCATCGAGGAGATCAACAAGGATCGCGAGGCGTTTCTGCACAACATTCAGCAGTCGTTGGAGCCTGAGCTCAAGAAGATCGGCCTGGTGCTCATCAACGTGAACATCACCGACATCAACGACGAGTCGGGGTACATCGAGGCGATCGGGCGCAAGGCTGCTGCGACCGCGGTACAGCAGGCACGCGGCGACGTCGCCGATCAGGAAAAGCTGGGTGAAGTGCGCGTCGCCGACGCCGAGCGTGAGCGGATGGTGCAGGTAGCCAACGCGACCAAGTTGCGCGACATCGGTGTGCGCGAAGCATCGCGGGAGCAGGCGGTGCGCATCGCCGAGCTGGAAAAGGAGCAGGGGATCGGCGAGCAGACGGCGGCCTTCGAGCGTGAGGCACAGATCAAGGACGCCGAGCAGCGAAAGCGTATCGCGGTAGCAACGGCCGAAGCAAAGGCCATTGCCGGTGAAGCGGAGTCGCAGGCGGGAATCATCGCTACGCGTGCACAGCGTGCCTTACGCGAAGCCGAGGCGTTCCAGCTGTCGGAGACCAAGCAGCGGGAGGCCGAGGCGAACGTGCTGGAAAGCCAGAACCGCGCGATGGCTCGCGCGGCGGTAGCTCAGGCAGAGCGTGTGGAAGCGGAACGGCGCGCGGCGCTCGAGGCGCCTGCCAAGGCCGAGAAGGCCAAGACGATCGTCGAGGCAGAGGCCGCCGCGGAAAAGGTTCGCATCGGTGCGCAGGCCGAGGCCGCGGCCATTTATGCGAAGCTGGAAGCCGAAGCTCGCGGGCAGTACGAGATTCTGGCAAAGAAGGCGGACGCACTGCGCCAGATGGTCGACGCCGCTGGTGGCGCACAGCCAGCCTATCAACTGATGATGCTGGAGCACCTCGATACGCTCGCCGAAACTGCATCGAACGCCATCTCGAACATCAAGTTCGACAAGGTTGTCGTGTGGGACGGCGGTGGCGGCAACGGTCAGGGCGGAGCGTCCGGCTTTATACAGAACATGGGCAAGATGATGCCGCCGATGATGCAGGTGCTGCGTGATATCGCCGGCGTCGAGTTGCCCGGTTACATGGGGACGATGAAACCCGACGCCAAGGAAAGCGTGGGAAAAGAGATCGAGCCGGTCGGCGGCTACAAGTCACCTGAAGTGAAGGAGCCATCATCGAAGCGGTAGGCGGAACGGTACTTGACGCATGGGGCCCGGAGTCGCTGTCGCGATTCCGGGCCTCTCCGTTTGACGGCCTATCATGCACTGCTCACACACTCGTTACCGAATCTTCATCCACCCGCCATTCGCCCGTCATCTGCCTGACGCATGTTGCAGTCAGGGTGGTCGATGCGGACTCATGCGCGGAGGTGGGCGATGTTCACG
>DATKDD010000291.1:0-3623 GCA_035512875.1 Gemmatimonadaceae bacterium
CCTGGCGATCCTGAACGCCAGAGGCAGGCTGGGGTCGTACTTGCTACGCTCCAGCGCATTGACAGTCTGGCGAGAAACGCCGAGTTGCTCGGCCAGATCGCCTTGCGACCAGCCGCGCTCCGCCCGGAGAACGGCAAGCACGTTCTTCACTGGTAGCGCCGCCGGGCGATCGCGATTCCGATAGCCACGAGCAATGCCGGCGCGAGAATGATGTCCGGAGGATCCAGCCTCGGGGTGTAGACGCCTGCCGTGCGCAGGTTCACGAACAGCGCGGCGAGCGGAACGTATACGATCAGCGCGAAGGCCAGCCCCTCGAGCACGATCCGCTGCAGCATCTCGTCCAGGTCCCGCCTGAGCAGCCTCCAGAAAAGCAGCGCCGCAACAACGAGCGGCGCCGCGGCCGACACGGCGAGAAGTGCCTGCCCCCAGGGTGGCAGCCATCCGCCGCGAGCTCCCAGTCTGATCAGAAGATTCCCGACGAGGCACACGACGATAGCGAGCACGTACAATCCATACAGCGATGCGCCCGCGGGCTCGGATTCCGCATGGGTGGCCTTGGCTGCGGCTGTCATTGAAGCCTCCTGACTGGGTTACCAATACTGTAAAGGACCCTTAACAGAAAGTCAAGGGTCCTTTACATATGCTCTGGGGAGCGGAGCGCGCTTACCTGCGCTCTCTGGCCAGTGAGACGAGCTGCGAGCGAGCCATGACGAGATCGGGGAGCGCCGTCGGCGAATCCCGCCACTGCTGCACCAACCGTTCGTACGACCGTTGGGCACCGGCCGTATCCCCTTGCGCAAGCTGAAGATCGCCTAGCAAAAGATGCCCATGGAGCCAGTCGTCTTCGGCGTCCACACCGAATCCCGGTTCATCAAGTACACGCTCCAACCTGACGCGCGCCGAGTCGGCATGGCCCATCGCGGCGAATGCCTCGGCCTCGAGCATCAGCAACGGAATGCGGAAGGGCAGCCGTCCCGCGCGGCGCGCAGCGGCGAGGGCGTCGGCCGGCCGTTGTGCAGCAAGAAGAACGAGCCCAGAGACATACGCTTCGGACGCAGAATCGATTCCGTTCTCCGGCGACATCCGCGCTCGCAGTATACTGAGGACGGTCCGTGTGTCATCGGCGCGGCCGAGCCTGGCGCAGCTGGTTGCGATCATCGCGAGAAACAGCGGCTCGAAGCTGGGAGACGCCATGAGAGACATCGCGCGGTCGATTTCGCGGCCAGCGTCGAGCTCCCTTCCCGCGACGCGATACGATGCAGCAGTCAGCAACCGGTTTCTTGCCTCGCTGAGTCCCGATCCCATTTGCTGGCTGGCAGCGGATGCCTGGCCGAACATCGTGATCGACTCCTCGGCGCGGCCACGCCAGAGCGCTAGGTAGCCTAGCGAACGCAACCCGAGAGCCCGGTCGCCGAGGGACGGTCGTTGGGCCATCTTCCGGAACGCCGACTCAGCTTCAGCGAGACGTCCCACGATGACGAGAGAGCTTCCCCATTCATGATTGATGTTGTTCCGATAGAGCGAGAGCGAATCGAGACGGCCAGCTCGCGCGTAATGCACGAGCGCGTCTTCCATGCGATGCTGCCCCTTGGTGGCCGTCGCGATATTCAGGTGGCTGTTGACGTGCGTCGAATCGAACGACAGCGCCGTCTCCAGGGCGGCGATCGCCTCATCGCGACGCTGCGCGGAAAGCAGCCCGGTGCCGTGGTTGTACCAGGTGGAGACGCTGGGGTACCGCGCTGCGATCATGCCGGAGAGCACCAGCGAGGAATCACGCAGGCCGAGATATTCGGCCTGTGCCTCGAGAATACGCAGGCGCTCGCGCTCCGTGAGCCGGTGCGCGCGAGCGAGCGCCGCATTGTGGTATCGCTCTCCGCCCGCTCTGCTATGGTGGTAGTAGTGCCATCCGCCGAGCGCGCCGTAGGCCATGGCGAATCCTGTATCCAGATCGACGGCGCGCATCCAAAGCTCGCCGGCCAGCGCGTAGTCGCCGCGATCCCATGCCGCCGTACCCTCGGCGTACGATCGCAGCGCCGCCAGTGAGGCGGTGGTTACCTGCGGCAGCGGAAGCCTACGCTCATGCAACTCGGCACGTGACTCGCCCAGCCGCCGGCGCATGACGAGCAGCACGGCATCCAGCGCGCTCAGCACTTCTTCTCGTGAGGCAGCGGTGGCGGTTTCCTCGGCCGTTTTCTCCGTGCCCGACACATCGGCCAGCCGGGCGGTGACCTGAAACCGGTCGCCCGCGCGGCTCACCTGCAGACCAAGCACGAACCGGACGTTGTCCCGCTCGGCCACTTCCTGCGCGAGCTCGAACGTGAGCGTCGTATCGCGGTTGGTGATCTGCATCAGCGAGTAGATCCCGGCGAGACGCGAGCGAGAGTAGACTCTGAGGCGCCCGGACTGCTGCAGCGTGATCGTCGCGGCGGTGCGCAGTCCTGCGTCGAGTTCGGGATCGCCCGTCTCGTTGCGAACGTCGGCCAGGAGGACGGCATCGCCTATCGAGAATCCGGCGATTGAACGCGGTATCAATAGATATGCAGCACCGGCAGATGCGATCAGTACGAGAAGTGCCAAGGCGGCGACTGCAGCTGCGCGACGTGATGGGCGCCACCGCGATACCGGAGCCGCGGTCGGCTCGACCCGCCCCCTCTGTTCCACCAGCCATTCCGTGAACTCGGGTGACCCCGGCAAGCGGAACCCGGCCATGAAAGCGTCGCACTCCGATTCGGCCGGCGTCTGGAGCACCCGCACGTCGACCATGATTCTGCCTGGCGCGATGGCGTAGCCGAGGGACGTTCGCACGACCGACGCTTCGTCGCCCAGATGCGAGCGCAACATGGTGGCGAGTCGCGACAGCTCCACTCTACCATGCTCCGCCGTCGCTTCCGGCGTGAGGCAGCGCAGCAGGTCTCCTTCGGCAGCTCCCTCGTCGCCAGCCAGCGCGAGCATGACGAGGAAGGCGACCAGCCGCGGCTCCTCGAGTGGTATTGCGCCGGACGCGCCGCTCAGCGAGGCGGCACCGAGTGTCCGAAGACGAAAGTGCGACATACCACTCCGGAAAGGCCCGATCGAAGGTTACGGCGCGGCGCAGCACCCGGCAATGCGAGCGCCGCCGGTCAGGGTTGCGACGTCCTTGTGCCCGCCGACCGGCGTTGCGCCGCATCTCGCCGCGTGTGCAGCAGCGAATCGGCGTTGCGCCACGAGCGCGCGACGATCGCGAATTGTGCCGTTGCGCTGTCGCGCTGCCCCGCGGCGTCGTATGCCTGCGCGAGCAGCTCGTGCGCTTCGGTACGCGTGAGGTACAGCCCCGAGCCCTCGATTCCTCCCCGCAGTGCCGCCCGCATCACCGGAATCGCCTCCGACGGCCGGCCGAGCGCGAGGAGACTGCGTGCAAGGTGCGCGTTGATCTGCGTATAGCCTTGCGATGGCGAATGCGTGGCCGCCCGAAAGGCGCGAACGGCGGCCTCGTGTTCCTGGCTCCGGGCGAGCAGCAACCCGCGCAGAAAGTGGTGCAGCAGCGGATCCCGGCCGAACAGGCTCCGTTGGCCGACCGTTTCAACCGAGTCGATCAGCGACCGCACGCGAATGGTGTCGCCGGCAGCCGCCGATGCCGTCGCCGA
>DATKDD010000292.1:0-6315 GCA_035512875.1 Gemmatimonadaceae bacterium
ATCCATTCCCGGTTCAGCAAGCCTTTCGAAAATGATATCGACGACGCTGTTCTCCTGAATCGTGTAAATGAGCGGAGGCATCAGGCCGTTGATATCGGCGCCGGTGGATATGACCAGCGTACCGCCGTACTCGTTCGCGGCATCGGGGGTTGTGCCGGTGTCGCAGCCGGAGATACACAGCACGAGCGCGGTACCGGAGAGCAATCGTCGCATCGGTTGACTTGGAACGGGGAACGAACGGGGTGAAACTCACGGACGGTAGGGAGACGCCTCACAGCAGGGTGCGTCACCTCCGCCACGTCCAGCCCATGGAAAGGTAATGCGCGCGTCGAGCATCCAACGCGGCACCAATCTCATCATTGAAAGGCAGCGGCACGGGAGCGCTGCCGAATTCCGCCTCGATCGCCGCCGCCAGGGCGGCTCCGAATTCTTCCAGGGTCGGGGCGTATCCGAGGAGCAACCGCAGAGTCGCGGCGGGTGCTGGGGGTAGCACGGATTCCGTTCGCAGCGCAGCGGCCAGTGCCTGATCGTCGTCCACCAGAATGGAGCCGTGCTGCAGAAAAGCGCCGTCTCCCCGGCGCTGAGCACTTCCCACCAGCTTGCGCTCGGCGGCGACGATCTCGCCAGCCACAGGCTCCTCGAAGCAGGCGCCGGGGCCAGGACGGGGGGTGCGAGACGCCGGAGAGGCTACACCCGCCTCAACGCTGAGCATGCGTAACGCGGAGACCAATAGGGAGTTGATCAATGCGTAGGACTGTCCGAGTGCGCCCAGGGCATCTTCAGGCGCTGCCACGCAGTAGGTGATCTCGCGCCAGTGGAGCACCGCGCGTCCCCCGGTAGGTCTGCGCACGACGTCAATGCCACGTTCCTGCGCGGCTCGGGGGTCGTAGAGGCCGGCCGAGCGTTGGTGGCGGCCAAAGGAGAGGGTGGGCCGCGTCCACCCATACACGCGGGCGATCACCTCTCCGCTGTCGCGGGCGAGGCTTGCGGATGCATCGTCCAGCGCCATGTTGTCGGCGCCCGGGAGCACCATCGGCGGAAGCATGCGCCATTGAGCCATCGCGTTGGGCCGCACTGCCTGGAACGAAAGCAAGAGCGACGGCGCTTGGCAACCGCTGGGAACGCGCGCGTCCGTCAGCGGACGGCGAGGCGAGCGGCCCGCGAGTAAATTTCCCGGTTGGCGCCGACTACATCCAGCGCCCAACCTAACTGCCGAGTGAGGCATGACGACGACGATTCCCGCACAGCAGACGCTACTGGATCCCGACGGCTTCCCCCGCCGTCATATCGGCCCTGGCGAAGACGAGATCGCTGAAATGCTCGACGCCCTCGGCTTTGATTCATTGGCCGCGTTCGTGGATGCGGCCGTGCCGGACGGCATAAGATACCGGCGGCCGCTCCAACTTCCGGGCGGGCTGAACGAGCACGAGGCGGTGGCGCGGCTGGGTGCGATGGCGCAGCAGAACGTGGTGGCAAGGTCGTTCATTGGCATGGGGTACCACGACACGCATACACCTCCGGTAATCCAGCGCAACATTCTCGAGAATCCCGGCTGGTACACCGCGTACACGCCGTATCAGGCGGAGATTGCCCAGGGCAGACTCGAGGCGCTGCTCAACTTCCAGACGATGGTCAGCGACCTGACCGCGCTGCCAATCGCGAACGCATCGCTGCTCGATGAGGGAACGGCGGCCGCGGAGGCAATGACGATGGCGCACGCGCTTGCCTCGACGGAGCGTCTGAAGTTTCTGGTCGCGGCGGACTGTCATCCGCAGACGATCGATGTGGTACGCACGCGTGCCGCGGCGCGCGGTTTCGAGATCGTCGTCGGCAATGCCGCTGAGTTCGCGCTCGACGGAACGGTGTTCGGCGTACTGCTGCAATATCCGGGGACCGATGGCGGAGTGCATGACTATCGCGACCTGTGCGAGCAGGCGCATGCCGCGGGGGCGCTGGTGGTGGCGGCGACCGACCTGCTGGCCCTCACGCTCCTTACGCCGCCTGGCGAGTGGGGTGCCGACGTGGCCGTCGGGAACTCGCAGCGGTTCGGCGTGCCCCTGGGATTTGGCGGCCCTCACGCGGCGTTTTTCGCCACGCGTGAGGAGTACAAGCGCGTTATTCCCGGGCGCATCATCGGCGTTTCGCGCGACTCGGCCGGCCGGCCGGCGCTGCGGATGGCGTTGCAGACGCGGGAGCAGCACATTCGCCGGGAGAAGGCGACGAGCAACGTCTGCACGGCCCAGGTGCTGTTGGCGGTCATTGCCGGAATGTACGCCGTGTGGCATGGCCCCGACGGGCTGCGGCGGATCGCCTCACGCGTACGCGGTCTCACCGCCAGGTTGGCGCGAGCGCTCGAGGGCGCGGGTGTGCCGGTTGGCCATTCGGTGTACTTCGATACGCTCCGGCTCGAGCTTGGCGAAGCTGCCGCTCTCGAGGTACTGGAACGAGCCGGGAAACAGGCGATCAATCTGCGGCGCCTCGATGCCGGTACGCTGACGGTCTCGCTGGATGAAGTAACGACGAGCGCCGACGTGCGTCGCCTTGCGAGCGTACTTGGCGGCGAGGGAGCAGAGTCCGCGCTCGAGGATGGCGACACACCGCCATACGGGGCACCGGCGGCGCGCACGTCGCCGTATCTGCTGCACCCGGTTTTCAATCGATACCACTCCGAGACCGAGATGCTCCGCTACATGCGGGCGCTCGAATCACGCGACTTCTCGCTGGTGCACGGCATGATTCCGCTCGGCTCGTGCACGATGAAGCTGAACGCCACGGCGGAGATGTATCCGATCACCTGGCCGGAGTTCGGCAGGCTGCACCCGTTCGCGCCGGCGGAGCAGACGGCGGGTTACCGCAAGCTGTTCGCCGAGCTCGAGCGCGCACTCCGTGAGATCACCGGGTTCGCCGCGTTCTCGCTGCAGCCTAACGCAGGCTCGCAGGGCGAGTACTCCGGCCTGCTGGCGATACGCGCTTTTCACGCCTCACGCGGGGAGGCCGGGCGCACAGTGTGTCTGATTCCCCAATCGGCGCACGGCACCAATCCGGCGAGCGCGGTGATGGCCGGACTGCGAGTGGTGGTCGTGAAGACCGACGCCGAGGGGCACATGGACCTGGACGATCTCAGGGCGAAGGCGACCAGGCACGCGCCGCAGCTGGCCGCGCTGATGGTGACCTATCCGTCCACGCACGGCGTGTTCGAGCAGGAGATCCGGGAGGTATGCGCGCTCATCCACGAGCATGGCGGCCAGGTGTACATGGACGGCGCCAACATGAACGCCATGGTGGGACTGGTGCGGCCGGCCGACATTGGCGCGGATGTCTGTCATCTCAACCTGCACAAGACGTTCTGCATTCCGCACGGTGGCGGTGGGCCGGGAGTGGGGCCGATAGGAGTGGCGGAGCACCTGGTGCCATTCCTGCCGGGGCATCCTGTCGTCTCGCTAGGTCACGGCGGCGGAGTTGGCGCCGTATCCGCGGCGCCGTGGGGGAGTGCGAGCATTCTGCCCATCTCGTACATGTACATCGTGATGATGGGGGGCGACGGCCTGACGAGAGCGACTGAAATCGCCATTCTGAATGCGAATTACATGGCGAAGCGGCTTGCCGAACATTTTCCGGTGCTGTACAAGGGAGATAACGGACTGGTCGCGCACGAGTGCATCATCGATCCGCGGCCGCTCAAGGCGAGCGCCGGCGTGGACGTCGAGGACATCGCCAAGCGGCTGATGGACTACGGCTTCCATGCGCCGACGGTGTCCTTTCCGGTCGCCGGCACGCTCATGATCGAGCCGACGGAGAGCGAAGCCAAGAGTGAGCTGGACCGCTTCTGCGATGCAATGATCGCCATTCGCGAAGAGATCGCGGCGATCGAGCGCGGTGAGATGAGCCGGGACGACAACCCGTTAGGCAATGCGCCGCACACGGTGGCGCACGTGACGCAGTCGGAGTGGGTGCATCCCTACACACGCGAACAGGCGGCGTTTCCCGTGCCCTGGTTGCACGATCGCAAGTTCTGGCCGGCGGTGGGCCGGATCGAGAGCGCCTTCGGCGACCGGAACCTGGTATGCGTGTGTCCGCCGGTCGAGGAGTATGAGGGGTGAGCGACGCGCGACGAGCGACGAGGGAAGCGGGATGAGGGAAGCGGGGTGAGGGAAGCGCGACGCGCGACGCGGGAACCACAAAAGAAAAAATGGGCGAGCCCTGGCTCGCCCACCCGATTCTCCCTCGTCGCGCGTCGCGCGTCGCTCGTCGCTCAACCCACCTTCTGCTCGTAGGAATCCGCGTCGAGCAACTTCGCCAGCTCGGCCCCGTCGCTGACCCGAAGCTTGATCATCCAGCCGTCGCCGTACGGATCGGTATTGACGAGTGCCGGCTCCTGTTCGAGGCGCTCGTTGATCTCCACGACTTCGCCCGATAGTGGGGAAAACAGCTCCGATACCGCCTTGACCGCCTCGATCGTGCCGAAGACGTCCATTCGGGAATACTCTGTTCCGACCTTCGGAAGCTCGACGAAGACCACGTCGCCCAACTCGCCCTGCGCAAAGTCGGTAATACCGATCTGAACGACACCGGCGTCGCCGGTCTCCTTCACGTATTCGTGTTCTTCAGTGTAGCGGATATCCTGCGGTATCCTCGTCACGCGCCGCTCCCAGGGGGGTCGAGTCGGCGCGAAGTCTACCGGCACCTGGATAGGGTGTCAAGCAACGCCGCTTTCGGCGTGCTCGCGGCGTTTTGCCTCGCGTTCCAGTCGCGTCCACACCTTCCCGACGCGCCGCTCGAGATCGTCCATCGAGCCCGTGTTGTCGATCACGATGTCCGCTCGCGCGCGTTTCAGTTCCGCGGGCATCTGTGCGGCGATCATCTGCATCGCATCCGTTTCGTCCAGCCCGCGATCGCGCACGAGGCGCTCGAGCCGAGTTGGGCGGGGCGCATCGACGAGGAGCAGCAGGTCGAATTCCTCGGTGAGATGCTTCTCGAACAGAAGCGGAATGTCGCAGATGACAATCCGGTCCCCGCGCTCGCGCGCCGCGGCCACGCCCTGATCGCGAAGACGGGCGACTTCCGGGTGCACGATGGCGTTGAGCGCGGCTAATTCCACCTCATCGGCAAATACACGCTTTCGAAGCGCGCCCCGGTCGAGCGCACCGTCCGGCGCCACCACCGATGCTCCCCACCGCTCGCGGATAGCCTCCAGCCCAGGCGTTCCGACATCGACCGCCTGTCGTGCGAGAACGTCCGCGTCGATGAGCGTTGCGCCCCGCTGCACGAGCAGCGTGGCGACCGAGCTTTTTCCGCTCGCGACGTTTCCAGTGAGTCCAACGAGGAGCATTCAGGCTTCGCGTGTTCAGGAACCGTGCCCATAATGTGATGCACCGGGGTTCCGGTCAACGAAAATGGGAAGAAATCAAATGTTTGGCCGAACCATCCTGGGTTTCTGAGATGAGGCGGGCGTCGGGGTAAACCGGCGTGGAGTCGCGTCAGGGCCGGCGGCGAGAGATTCATCGAGTCAGCACCATGCGCCTCATCCGTTTGATCCGCCTCCTCTCAACAGCTGTTTTTCTCCAATAGGTTCTACAGCAGCGCCACCTGGTCCTCGTCCGCCCGAGGCACCCTGTGGCAGTGCCGGCACCGCGCCTCATACGATTCCGATCCGCCGACCATGATCGTTGGCGAGTCGTAGCGCGCAGGGCGACCGCCGATCAGCCGCTGATTGCGGCTCGCCGGGTTCCCACAGATCACACAGATCGCGTGGAGCTTGTCCACCAGTTCGCTCACCGCCATGAGCGCTCCCATCGGGCCGAACGGCTCTCCGCGGAAATCCGTGTCGGTACCGGCGACGATCACCCGCACGCCGTCCTCGGCCAGTCGCGTGCTGAGCGAAATCACCCCATGGTCGAGAAACTGCGCCTCGTCGATTGCGATTACGTCAGCCAGGGGGTTTATCTGGCGAGCGATCTCCGCCGATGAATCGACCGGGATCGCCTCGGCGGCGCGACCGTCGTGACTCGCCACGGCGTGCATGCCGCCGTAGCGGTTATCCAGGTGCGACTTGAATACCTGCACCTTCTTTTTTGCAATGGTCGCCCGGCGCACGCGGCGCAGCAGTTCCTCACTCTTGCCGCTGAACATCACGCCGGTGACAACCTCGATCCATCCCTGACGAGTGGAGGTGTACACGCGGTGGGGATATCGAATGGTGAGGGATCAGTCAGGCCGGCGCCCCCGTGGGGCCTGGCTGCGATCACGGCGTGCCGGAGGACCGGAACGTTCGCCGCTTCTGGAGCCTGAGCGCTCAGCACCGCGTCCGGCCGGTCG